>JAEZEU010000448.1 GCA_023432885.1 Pseudomonadota bacterium
CTCCTGTTCCGCGTGCTGCGCCATCATTACGGCGCCGAGCACGTGACCTATGTCCGCAACATCACCGACGTCGACGACAAGATCAACGCACGCGCCGCGCGCGATTATCCTGCCCTGCCGCTGAACGAGGCGATCCGCAAGGTGACCGAGCAGACGTATCAGCAGTATCAGGACGACGTCACCGCGCTCGGCTGCCTGGCCCCGACGGTGCAGCCGCGCGCCACCGAGCACATCGGCGAGATGCGCGCGATCATCGAGAAGCTGATTGCCGGCGGTTTCGCCTATGTCGCCGAAGACCATGTGCTGTTTTCCCCGGCAGCGATGAACGCCGCAAACGGCGCGTTGCCGCGCTACGGCGCGCTGGCAAGGCGTTCGCTTGACGAGATGATTGCCGGCGCCCGCGTCGACGTCGCTCCCTACAAGCGCGATGTCACCGACTTCGTGCTGTGGAAGCCGTCCAAGCCGGGGGAGCCATCCTGGCCATCGCCGGCGGGCATCGCCGCCCAAGGACGTCCCGGCTGGCACATCGAATGCTCGGCGATGGCATGGAAGCATCTCGGCGAGCGTTTCGACATTCATGGCGGCGGCATTGATCTGGTGTTCCCGCACCATGAGAACGAACTGGCGCAGACCTGCTGCGCCTTCCATTCCGACCGCATGGCGAATTTCTGGATGCACAACGGCTTCCTTCAGGTCGAGAGCGAGAAGATGTCGAAGTCGCTCGGCAACTTCTTCACCATCCGTGATCTGCTGGCCGATTGGCCGGGCGAGGTGCTGCGCCTGACCATGCTGAAGACGCACTACCGTTCGCCGCTCGACTGGACGCTGAAGAGTGCGGAAGAAAGCGCCAGGACGCTCGACGACTGGTACGCCGCCGCGGCCGATGCCACGGGCGGGACGCCGGCGCCTGCCGCCGTCGAAGCGCTGTCGGACGACCTCAACACCGCGCAGATGCTGGCCTCGCTTCACGCGTTGCGTCACCAGGCACATGCCAGCGAAAAGGATCGCGCCGACTTCGCCGCCACGCTGCGCATGCTCGGCTTCCTGTCGCAGACGGCCGCGGAATGGAAGGGCCGCAAGCAGCAGGCGAGCGGTATCGATCCGGCAAGGGTCGAAAATCTGATCTCCGAGCGCGCCGCCGCGCGTGCCCGCAAGGACTTCAAGGAATCCGACCGCATCCGCGACGAACTCGCCGCCATGGGCGTGGTGCTGAAGGACGGCAAGGATGCCGATGGCAAACCGGTGACGACATGGGAGATGGCCTGATGACCAAACCTGAGACGCCTTTCCCGAAACACTGGCGCTACTACATCTTCATCAAATGGGCGGTGATCGTCGGTGCCGCGCTGCTGGTCCTGAAACTGTTCGGAGTGTTCTAGGGTATGACGAAGTCAGCTCGAGCTCTGGCCGCGTCCACGGTCCACCTCTCCCCGGCGGGGAGAGGTCGGAGCGCATCGTCAGATGCGTTCCGGGTGAGGCGGCGCGCTCCCTCGTGGGACCTGAATCCGTCACCCGGCGCTGCGCGCCGACCTCTTCCGATGGGAGACGTGAGGCTCGCGGATGAGCTGATAAAAACCAACTGCGTGCGGATGTAGAGCGATGGGCCAGTCGCTGCCAAAACCTGCGCTGAGGCCGTATCTGGCGTCGGACACGCCGTTGCTGGCGCAAATCTTCGTGGCTGCGATCCAGGAGCTGACTGGCGACGATTACAACGAGGCGCAGCAGGAAGCCTGGGCCGCGGCCGCGGAGGACGAGGACGCGTTCGGCAGGAAACTCGCAGGCGAGCTGACGCTGATCGCGACCTTGCAGAATTCGCCGGTCGGCTTCGCCTCGCTGAAAGGCACGGATCACATCGACATGCTCTATGTGCATCCGTCCGTCGCGGGGCAGGGCGTCGGCGCCATGCTGGTCGATGCGCTGGAAAAGCTTGCGGGCGCCCGCGGGGCCAAATCATTGTCGGTCGATGCCAGCGACACTGCGTTCGATTTCTTCCGGAAGCGCGGGTATGTCGCCCGTCAGCGCAACTCGGTTCCCCGCAATGGCGAATGGCTCGCCAACACCACGAGGCAGAAGCAGCGCGTGCCTTCTGCCGGAGCTACATCATGAGCCGCGAACGCCTCTATCTCTTCGACACGACGCTGCGCGACGGAGCGCAGACCAATGGCGTCGACTTCACGCTGCCTGACAAACAGATCATCGCGCAAATGCTTGACGATCTCGGCATCGACTATGTCGAGGGCGGCTATCCCGGCGCCAACCCGACCGACACCGAGTTCTTCGCGGCGAAGCCAAAGCTCAACCACGCCCGCTTCACCGCTTTCGGGATGACACGGCGGCCCGGCCGCTCCGCCTCCAACGATCCCGGGCTTGCCGCGCTGATCGAGGCCAAGGCCGATGCGATATGCTTTGTCGCAAAGGCCTCCGCCTACCAGGTGCGCGTGGCGCTGGAGACCACCAACGAGGAGAATCTCGCCTCGATCCGCGACAGCGTCGCGGCGGCGAAGGCCGCCGGCCGCGAGGTGATGGTCGATTGCGAACATTTCTTCGATGGCTACAAGGAGAATGCCGAGTTTGCGCTGGCCTGCGCCAAGGCGGCGTACGATTCCGGCGCGCGCTGGGTGGTGCTGTGCGACACCAATGGCGGCACCATGCCGCACGAGGTCGAGACCATCGTCGCCGGAGTGACGAAGCACATCCCGGGCAGTCACGTCGGCATCCACGCCCATAACGACACCGAGCAGGCGGTAGCCAACTCGCTTGCCGCGGTGCGTGCCGGCGCGCGGCAGATTCAGGGCACGCTGAACGGTTTGGGCGAGCGTTGCGGCAACGCCAATCTCTGCTCGCTGATTCCGACGCTGCGGCTGAAGAAGGAATTCGCCGACCGCTTCGAGATCGGGGTCACCGCCGAACAGATGGGCGGCCTGATGAAGGCGTCGCGCGCGCTCGATGCCATGCTCAACCGCGCCCCGAACCGCCATGCGCCCTATGTCGGCGAGAGCGCCTTCGTCACCAAGACCGGTATCCATGCCTCCGCCGTGCTCAAGGACCCGCAGACATACGAGCACGTGGCTCCGGAATTGGTCGGCAATCGCCGCAAGGTGCTGGTCTCCGACCAGGCCGGCCGCTCCAACGTCATCGCCGAGCTCGAGCGCGCCGGCATCCCCTTCGAGAAGAGCGATCCGAAGCTGACGCGCCTCGTCGAGGAGATGAAGGAGAAGGAGGCGGCAGGCTATGCCTACGAGTCCGCCGATGCCTCGTTCCAGCTGCTGGCGCGCCGCGTTCTCGGCCGCGTGCCGGAATATTTCCGGGTCGAGCAGTTCGACGTCAACGTCGAGCAGCGCTACAACGCGCTCGGTGAGCGAGTTACCGTCGCCATGGCGGTGGTCAAGGTGGACGTCGCCGGCGAGCGCCTGATCTCCGCCGCCGAAGGCAATGGCCCGGTCAACGCCCTCGACGTCGCGCTACGCAAGGATCTCGGCAAGTACCAGAAATACATCGATGGCCTGAAGCTGATCGACTACCGCGTGCGTATTCTCAATGGCGGCACCGAGGCGGTCACGCGCGTGCTGATCGAAAGCGAAGACGAGAACGGCGACAGCTGGACTACGGTCGGCGTGTCCCCGAACATCATCGACGCCTCGTTCCAGGCGCTGATGGATTCGGTGGTTTACAAGCTGGTGAAATCAGACGCGCCGGCCTGAATTTTTCGCGTCATTCCGGGGCTCGCGGAGCGAGAACTATGGTGCGCTCTTGCGTACCTGAGAATCTCGAGATTCCGGGTCCGATGCTGCGCACCGTCCCGGAATGACGCGTGAAATTCACGACACCCTTCGGTGCGGCGGCGTCAGGCCGTCGAGCCAGTCCTGCTCCTTCGCCAGTGCCAGCCAGCTGGCTTCCATCAGCTTGAAACGCTTGTAGCTCGGCTCATCCTTGGCTCGCTCGGCAAGCTCCGCGCAGTTGTCCGCGTTGTTCAGCAGTTGTTGGGATTGCTTCATCAACTCATACTCCTGTCGAACGCTCCGGTTGGGCGGCACATAGGCACGCATGCCGGTTCATTCAATGGAACTTGCGTGACGGTTGCGCCATGGTCGTGAACTGCTGTTCATGTCGAGCCGTGTGATGGAGGCGGGCACCGGGGCCCGGCGTCACATCCTGCTCGCCACTTCCGGGGCCATCTTCTTGGCTTCTTCCGGAATCTGCGCCGCGGCCGCGCGCAGGCGGGGCAAAATGTCCTCGACGCGCTCGGCCTTGAGCACCTCGACTTCGAGATTGGGACGGATGAACTGGGCGCTGCGCATATGCGCGAGCAGCGCCAGCAATGGCTCCCAGAAGCCGTCGATGTTGGCGAGCAGGATCGGCTTGGCATGGCGGCCGAGCTGCTGCCAGGTCATGATCTCCACGAGCTCTTCCAGCGTCCCGACGCCGCCGGGCAGCGCCACGAACGCGTCCGAGCGCTCGAACATCAGTCGCTTGCGCTCGTGCATGTCGGGCGTGACGATCATTTCCTGCACCCTGGTCAACGCATTTTCGCGCGCGCGCAAAAAGTCCGGAATGATGCCGGTGACCGCGCCGCCATGCTCGAGCGCGGATTTCGCGATCGCGCCCATGAGGCCGACCGAGCCGCCGCCATAGACCAGACGAATGTGGTTTTCCGCGAAGATCCTGCCGAGCGCTTGCGCTGCTTCAACGAAGAGGGGGTTCGTGCCGGGGCCGGAGCCGCAATAGACACAAACGGTCTTGATTTGGTTCATCAGGTCCATGTGGCGATGCAACGTAGGATTATCAAGATTACAGGATTCCCGTACACAGAAGAATTCCCCGCAAATCCCCGGAATTGCGGGGGAATTGGCAGCAAAAAAGGGCTGTACGCGACAAACAAAGCCTCTATATGACAGCGGCATGCAGCGAGATGAACGAGACCCCACGACCACGGGCAAGGCCTGATTGATGGCCCATTCGCATTCGCAAGCCCACGCGCCAGCGAGCGAACCTGCTGCCGCGACCTCTCCCGAGAAAGCAACCTTGATCGGGACATTGGTGCATTTGTGGCCGTACATCTGGCCGAGCGACCGCTCCGATCTGAAGATGCGCGTGGTCTGGGCGATGGTGCTGCTGCTCGTCGCCAAGCTCGCGACGCTGTCCGTACCCTTCACTTTCAAATGGGCGATCGACGCGCTGACCGGCTCCAACACGGCGCCAGTAGAGCCGTCAAACTGGATGCTTTGGCTGATCGCCTCGCCGCTGCTGATGACGCTCGGCTATGGCGGCATGCGCGTGCTCATGGCGCTGCTGACGCAATGGCGCGACGGCATCTTTGCCCGCGTCGCCATGCATGCGGTGAGGAAGCTCGCCTACATCACCTTCGTCCACATGCACGAACTGTCGCTGCGCTTCCATCTCGAGCGCAAGACGGGCGGCTTGACGCGCATTCTCGAGCGTGGCCGCACCGGCATCGAGGTGATCGTACGCATGGTGATCCTGCAGCTGATCCCGACCCTGGTCGAGGTGACGCTGATGTTCGGCGTGCTGTTCTGGCAGTTCGACTGGCGCTATGTGCTGGCAACCGCGGTCATGGTCGGCGCCTACATGTATTACACCTACATCGCGACCGAGTGGCGGATCGAAATCCGTCGCAAGATGAACGATTCCGATACGGAAGCGAACACCAAGGCGATCGACTCCCTGCTGAACTACGAGACCGTGAAATATTTCGGCGCGGAAGAGCGTGAAGCCAGGCGCTATGACCGCTCGATGGAACGTTACGAAGAGGCGAGCGTACGCACCTATACGTCGCTGGCGGTCCTCAACGCCGGACAGGCCGTGATCTTCACCGCCGGCCTGACCGCGACCATGATCATGTGCGCGATCGGCGTCCGCAACGGCACCCACACGGTTGGCGATTTCGTGCTGATCAACGCCATGATGATCCAGCTTTACGTGCCGCTCAATTTCATGGGCATGGTCTATCGCGAGATCAAGCAGGCGATCATCGACATCGAGAAGATGTTCAGCGTGCTCGCGCGCGACCCCGAGATCAAGGATGTGCCCGGCGCAAAGCCGCTGGCGGTGACCGCGGGCAATGTGCGTTTCGAGGACGTGCGTTTCGCCTATGAACCGGACCGGCCGATCCTCAAGGGGTTGAGCTTCGAGGTGCCGGCGGGCAAGACGGTCGCGATCGTCGGTCCCTCCGGCGCGGGCAAGTCCACCATCTCGCGGCTCCTGTTCCGCCTCTATGACGTCTCCGGCGGCAGGATCCTGATCGACGGGCAGGACATCAGGGCCGTCACGCAAAGTTCGCTGCGCGCCGCCATCGGCATGGTGCCGCAGGACACCGTGCTGTTCAACGACACCATCCGCTACAACATCCGCTACGGCCGGTGGGACGCCAGCGATGCGGAGGTGGAGGAGGCGGCCCGGCTGGCGCAGATCGACGGTTTTATCAAGGCTTCGCCGAAGGGGTATGAAACCCAGGTCGGCGAGCGAGGCCTTAAATTGTCCGGCGGCGAAAAGCAGCGTGTGGCCATTGCGCGCACCGTTCTGAAGGCGCCGCCGATCCTGGTGCTGGACGAGGCGACCTCGGCGCTCGACAGCCACACCGAGCACGAAATCCAGGGCGCGCTGGAGCGCGTCTCGCGTAATCGCACGTCGCTCGTCATCGCGCACCGGCTTTCCACCATCGTTGCCGCCGACGAGATCATCGTGATCGACCAGGGCAAGATCGCCGAGCGCGGCACCCACGGGCAGCTTTTGGATTCCGGTGGGCTTTATGCCAGTATGTGGAACCGGCAGCGCGAAGCGGAGGCAGCCCGCGAAAAGCTTGCGCAGATCGACGAGGGTCTCGAGGCGCCGAACCGCGCACCGCCGCCGGTCGACGATCGGCTTAACGATCCGGCGGTGACGGCTGCGGAATAGACGGGTTCAGCTTGCTTGCCGATCGTGTCAGGCATCGCGTTTTCGAGCGAAGTGGGTACCGGGCTGCGTCAAGAAAACACCTCAAACCAACAGAGTCAGTGAGAAGCAATGTCCATCGGCAATTCCATCCGCGCGCAAATCCCGCCGATCCATCCCGAAGGCTACCCGTTCATCGGCGGCTTTGCGCTGGCAAGCCTCATCCTGTT
>JAEZEU010000452.1 GCA_023432885.1 Pseudomonadota bacterium
CCGTCGGCGAGCAGGTAGACGTTCACATGGTTGAGGCGGAACGGCAGCTTCAGCCGTGCCCACAGCACGCCCGGCATCACCTCGACGACCTCTTCGGGGCCGGGGTGGTTTTCCCAGGGGTATCGCAACGCCTCGGCGGACGACTGAATGCTGGCGGCTTTCGTATGCATGCTTACGGCTTAGCGGGACCTGCGTCCCGGCGCCAGCCGAAAAAGCGGATACGGGTGTGCGGAAACTGCCGGGACGCGTCATTCCGGGGCGGCTCGAAGAGCCGAACCCGGAATCTCGAGTTAAAGGATACGGCGCGAGTCGCGCCCCGGAACGACGTATGCGGCTCAGGCCGCGCGGATGTTCGACAGGAACGCGTCGATCTCGGCCTGCAGCACCTCGGCTTCCCGGCGTAGCGCATCGGAAGCGTTGAGCACTTCGGCTGCCGCCGTGCCGGCCTCGTTGGAGGCGTTGCTGACGCCGACGATGTTGGAGGAAACCTCGCTGGTGCCGCCGGCGGCGTGCTGGATGTTGCGGGCGATTTCGCGCGTCGCGGCGCCCTGTTCCTCGACCGCAGCTGCGATCGCGGTGGTCACATTATTGATTTCGCTGATGGTGGCGGAAATGTTGCGGATGGCCGCGACGGCCGACGTCGTCACATTCTGCATGCTGGAGATCTGCTGGCGGATCTCGTCGGTCGCCTTCGCGGTCTGGCTGGCGAGATTCTTCACTTCCGAGGCGACCACCGCGAAGCCGCGGCCCGCTTCGCCGGCGCGCGCCGCCTCGATCGTGGCGTTGAGCGCCAGCAGGTTGGTCTGCGATGCGATGGTCTGGATCAGGTCGACCACGACGCTGATGCGCGCGGCGTTGTCGGCAAGACCCTGCATGGTGGCATCGGTGGCGCCGGCCTCGTCGACCGCCTTGCGGGCGATCTCGGCCGAGGTCACGACCTGGCGGCCGATCTCCGCGATCGAGGACGACAGTTGCTCGGTGCCGGCGGAGACGGTCTGCACATTGACCGAGGTTTCCTCGGCGGCCGAAGCCACGGCGCTCACGAGCGCGCTCGACTGGTCGGCGGTCGCCGACATGCTCTGCGCGGTGGATTGCATCGAATTGGCTGAAGTCTGCAGGCTGTCGAGGGCGCCGCGCACGGTGGCCTCGAACTCGACGATGCGGCTCTCCATGCGGGACGCGCGCTCGGCCTTGGCAATGCGGTCCTTGTCCTGTTCGGCCGAGATGGCGCGTGCGGCAATCATGCTTTCGCGGAACACCTGCAGCGAATTCGACATTTCCGCGATCTCGTCGCTCTGGCCGGAGTGGTAGATCTGCGATTCGAGATCGCCGCTCGACAGGATCTTCATCGAGCTCTGCAGGGCACGAATGCGGCGCAGGATGCTGCGGCCCACATAGAGCCAGACGAACAGCACCGAGCCGATCAGGGTGGCGACTCCAAGCGCCAGCATGACCAGGGTTGCCAGCGAAATCTGCTCGCGCGCCAGGGCGGTCGCGTCATCCGTTTCCTTGCGCACGTTGTCCACCAGCTGCTGCACGCTGATGCCGAGTCCGACGTTGAGCTTGCGGGTTTCCTCCAGGATGGTCTCGCCGTAGTCGGCGGCATCGAGCTCCTTCTGGCGGATCTTGAAGATGCGATCCTTGCCCTCGCCGAGCGCCTGCAGCTTCGCCATGGCCTCGCCCATCGTCTTGCCGCCGGCGTTTTTCGGCAGCATCTCGAGACTGGTCTTGGCGCGTTCGACCGTGTCCTTGAAGTCCTTTTCGATCGCTTCCAGCGTGTCGCTGTTGTTGGCGGACAGCGCGGCGGCGAGGTTCGAGGCCATCAGATTGCCGCTCGCCATCACATTGCCGAGCTGCTCGACGACGCGCGCCGCCGCGGTGGCGTCGTCGACCGAGGGATCTGCGGCGGTGAGAACCGCGTTCAGCCGGCTCTGGGCATCCACCATTTCCGGAATGGAGGCGGTGACGAAGTCCTTCTGCGCCTTGCGAAGCGCCTCATACTTCTTGTCATGCTGGGCCGCCGCATCGAGCCGTTCGCGCGCCGCCGACCCAAGGCTCTTGGTCATGTCATCGATGTTCTTGACGGTCTCGGTCAGCGCGGCTGCGATCGACTTGTCGGCACCGAGCCGCATGATTTCGTTCAGTTTCTGCGCGGCTGCCGCCTGAGTCTCGCTCATCTTCCTGATGCGCTCGTTCAGCGATTCCTCGGTGCGCGCGGCGAGCAGCGCCGGGCCCTGGCTTGCGAGCGCCGCGCTCTGCGCGGACAGCTGCAGGCTGGCAGCGAGCCGCGGAATGTCCTTGCCGCTGAGATCGCCCATGACCCCGCCGAGATGGCCGAGCACGAGGCCGGCGCCGGCGGAGATCACGATCGCCATGCCGGCAATGACGGCGAAGGCGGAGAAGAGATTGCCCCTCACACCCAATTTCAGAAAGTGGAATCTAGGGAATGCGAATTTGCCGAGCTTGAACCGCAACGCCATCTGCCCCGAGCCCCGTGTGCGCTACCTGAAGGAGAGGGCGGCAGTATCAAGGTAGGGGGTTAACAGATCGGGAACACATGAAGCAGCGTGCCGGATTTTCGGACACGTCGCGGCAAAAAAGGCCGGCTGCACGCCGGCCTTTTCCGCAGAGCGAAACTCGCAATGTTTGCTTAGTACTTCGCAACCACTGGGCCGGCGGGCCCACCGAGGTTGAAGCGGTAGTTGAGACCGACCTTCACGGTGTGCTCGTCGTTGCGGAAGCTGCCGAACGCCGCCAGCGGCGCCGGGGTCACGAACCGGCTGTCGCCGAAGTTGTAGTACTGGTACTCGACCTTGCCCGACCAGTTCTGGGCGAACATGTATTCGAGGCCGGCGCCGACCGTCCAACCATCCTGATGGTTGCCGCTGAAGCTGAAGGGTTGCGCAACACCGGCGAGAAGAAGGTTCTCGTTGTTGTCGGCGAAGGCATAACCGCCCTTCACGTAGAGCAGGCCCGGACCCCAGGTGTAGCCGAGGCGGCCAGTGACCGATCCAATGCCGCGCCGGTCGTTGGTGTAGACATGGCCGGTCGGGAAGGCTGCGGTGACGGCGTCGCCGCCGAGCCAGGAGTACTGAGCCTCGATACCGAGCACCCAGGTCGGCGCGAACTGGAAGTCAAAGCCGCCCTGCACGCCGCCGAGGAAGCGCGCGTCATTGTTGGTGCCGACAACAAGGCCGTTGAAGTTGTCGTCATTGCCGAAAGCGGCGCCGACGTGACCGCCGATGTAGAAGCCGGTCCAGTTGTAGATCGGTGCAGCGATCGGCGGCGGCGCCTTGGTGTATGGACGTGCCGCGAGGTCGGCTGCGAGTGCTGGCGCAGTCCCGAGTGCGGCGAGCGCCACGGTAGCAAGAAGAAGTTTCTTCATTTGGTCTTGGTCTCCAACAGATCAATCGTATGACGCCAGTTGCAGCGCCCATCCGAGGGCGCGCTGATTAGCTTCGATCATTGCGAAATGCTGTCACAGATAGATCACAGTGCCGGCTACTCAATGCAGCCCGGAACCAGTCAAAAAGCTGCCGCAATTCGGGACCGGTTTCTGCGGTATTTCGGACGAAATGGCGAAATCCGGCCGGCCGACCGCGGCGTCGTTCAAAATGTCTTGATCATTGTTCCCTGCAGCGATTAGCCAGGCGCGCACTGCACAGTCGGCGCGAGTCCCGCGGGCGTGGCGGAATCGAATCACCGGCTTGCAAGCGCGCGCGAATTGCGTCAGCGCGTGCAATCAGTACCGGTCGAGACCTCGGCAATCTCCTAGAGGTGCGGATCGACTGGTCGGTCATGGCATCGAATTCAGGCCAGGCCTGCCGGAAGGCCGGCGATTGATGGGCGGTGTGCAGAAGCTTCAGCGCCGGCGCATCAAGTCGAACGAGACAACGCGATTTGTTGCGATCCCCGTCACTGACTGAGTACTTTTAATTGCGATGGGTGCAGCCGTCTGCGTTATTGGCGCGCCTCACGCGCGGCTTCCCGCATCGACCGCAAATAGTGCTCGGCGTGCTGAAGATAATTCTCCGCGGCGATCTGATCGCCGCTCAGCGCCTGGGCGCGGGCGAGCGCAAGGTAGCGCTCGTATTGCTGTCGCGCATTCTGAACGGGTTGCTGTTCAGGGAGGCGGCGTCCGGGAGGCTTGCCTCTCCGGTTTCGGGCTTTTTTAGGCATGGGACTGGCAGGTGTCATCTTCGTTCGCGGCTCCTTCGCCGCTGGCTGAATGGTGAACCATCGATGGTATCAGCCGCAGGTTCCGC
>JAEZEU010000463.1 GCA_023432885.1 Pseudomonadota bacterium
ACCTGCACGAGTTGCTTGCCGCGTGTCTCTTCCAGCGATCGGGCGCGTTCCAGCATCAACGGAGCGACCAAGAGCAGCGCCAGCAGGGCAAGCCGCAAGCGGATGCCCAAAACCTTCTTGAGTTTGACCCTGTTGCGGCCGAAAGTGATGCGCGACATCTTCGTCCCTACCCCCGGTGAAGGTAAAGGGAAGGGATCAAAAAGCCCTTCTCGAACTTGGTAAAAATTCAAACAAAGCCCGCTCATTCGCGGGACCCGTGAGCGAGACCATGGCGAGTGATACACCAGCAGTAACCGCGTCTTTACCAAGCGGCCTTGCCGCCGTAGAGGACGAGATCGCGCGAGCCTGCCGGGAATTTGGCCGTGATCGCGCCTCAGTCACGCTGATCGCCGTGTCCAAAACGTTTGCTGCCGATGCAATTGTGCCGGTGATTGCGGGTGGACAGCGCGTGTTCGGCGAAAACCGCGTGCAGGAAGCTAAAGCGAAATGGCCGGCGCTGATGGCAGAACATCCGGGCCTCGTGCTGCATCTGATCGGGCCGCTCCAGTCCAACAAGGCAAAGGAGGCGGTGGCGCTGTTCGACGCGATCCATTCGGTGGATCGTCCGAGCATTTGCGAAGCGTTAGCCAGGGAAATCAAATCGCAGGGCCGTCATCCGCAACTGTTCGTGCAGATCAATACCGGCGAGGAACCGCAGAAGGCGGGCGTGGTGCCGCAGGATGCGGATGCCTTCATCGCGGCCTGCCGCGACAAATACGCGCTCGAGATTTCGGGCTTGATGTGCATTCCGCCGGTCGATCAGCCGCCGGCGCCGCATTTTGCGCTCACCGCGAAGATCGCAGCGCGCAATGGCTTGAAGAACCTTTCGATGGGCATGAGCGCCGATTTCGCCACGGCGATCCAGCTAGGGGCCACGCATGTGCGCGTGGGATCGGCGATCTTCGGACATCGAGGCTAGCGATCTGCCGCCACCTGTTCCTCACCGGAGCAGGCTGGCTAGCAGTCGTTTCGAACGCCCTGGTCATAAGAGCACGTTTTAGGAAAACCCCACCGACACCTTTCCCAGCACGCCGAAATCCGCAGCGCAGAAATCGCCCGATTGAATCGGCAGCGGAGGATGGCAGGTGCCGGTCGTGACGACCCTGCCCGCTTTCAGGTTGATGCCGAGCTGGCGCAGTTCATTGGCGAGCCAGGTCAGCGCGAGGCGGGGATCTCCGAGCACGTTCTTGCCGTGACCGATGAATCGTTCGCCGCGCATGGTGATGACGGGACGGTGCTCGATCAAATCCATCGAGCGCCAATCGGCGGTCGTCGCCGGCCCCAGCACGAACAGGTGGGCGCAGGCATTATCGGCGATCAGTTGCGCTTCGCCGGCGCTGACGAAATTGGCAAAGCGCGAATCCGGAACCTCGATCGCGGGATGCAGCGTATCGACGGCATCCAGCACTTGCTGCACGCTGTAGGGCATCGAGCGCGCCGGCAAATCCACCCGCATGCGGAATGCGAATTCCGGTTCGGCAACGCGCATCTCGTTGCCGGCCATCGAGGCTGTGCCGCCGTCCGGGATCACGGTCTCGGCCAGAATCCGGCCCGCCATGGGGCCGGCGACATTGATGTGTTTCTGCCCGGCCGCGCTGGTCGCAGCGATCTTCCAGCCGAACAAATGCGCGGTGGAGTAGCGCTCGATCGCGGCCTGGATCGCGTAGCCCTCGGCGCGATTCAACGGGCGTTGTGCCTCTTCTAGCGCGGTGAGCTTGGTGCCGGCCCGCCAGTGTTCATGCAGCGTCTGCGACGCGGCGGCAATCTGACCTCGTTCCATGAAATGTCCCTGAAATGTACTTCATCCAATCACGATCCGCGTCTGCGGACCCATCCTTCGCAATAAATGCAACATGGCCGAACGCGTCATCGAAACACATCCTGCGGTCGGCGAGAAGTTTGCGCGCGCCAGATGCAGGAAAACAGCGCTGCCGCGGCCGCCAATGCGCGGGTTCGTATTATGGTCGATCTCGACAATGAAATCGTAGAGGTGGTCCTCGCGCGTCAGGCGGTCACCGCTCTGGCCGGAGGTTAGACGAATCGCCTGATTGTAATGGCGGTCGCCCGGGTCCTCGCACCAGGCGTCCTCCGGACGGATCGGCCGGACCGGCAGAAAAGTACGGGGCCGGACGTGTCGGTCGGCGCGCCACCACAGCCGCCGGGGACGAAAGATGCCGCGGGGGGTGCCGCCGTCCCCCTCGCGCTTGTTGGCCTTGATGCCGCCACGTCCGAGCGCGACCGGTATGATGTGACGCCCCGCCGTCAACCAGCCCCGGCGGGGGTCGCCGGCGCAGGGGCGAACGCGGATCATCGAGACGGGCTGGTCACGTACAGTTTTCTTGCAAGTAATTGAAATATCAGGAGTTACCATGCGAATCGACAGATCCCCGGTTGCCGGTTTGCGGCAAATTGCTCTAATTCACGCCGTTAGAACACAATGATCGAAAAAAGGCCGGGGATATGGAGTAGACTGGCCCCTGGCTTGAGAATCTGTAACAGCCCCTTACGTGAGCACGTATTGGTCTCTGACCAACCCGGCTTTTCTCGTGCGTAACGGTCCTGGCTTCCCCCGCTTGCGACCGGTGCCTGCTGCCTCAAGGATCGTACCGATGCCCAATGCCCGCAAGATATTGATTGTGGATGACGACACCGATTTGCGCGATACGCTGGTCGAGCAATTGTCGCTGCATGACGAGTTCGAAGCTTCCGCCGTCGATACCGGTGCCAAAGGGGCCACCGCCGCCAAGAACGATTCGCCCGACCTCGTGCTGATGGACGTGGGGTTGCCAGATACCGATGGCCGCGAAGTGGTGCGCAGCTTGCGCAAGGGCGGCTTCAAGGCGCCGATCATCATGCTGACCGGGCACGACACAGACTCCGATACAATCCTCGGACTCGAATCGGGCGCCAATGACTATGTCGCAAAGCCGTTCCGGTTTGCCGTGCTGCTGGCGCGGATCCGCGCCCAGCTCCGCCAGCATGAGGCGAGCGAGGACGCGGTGTTCTCGGTCGGCCCCTACAGTTTCCGTCCCGGCTCCAAGATGCTGACCGCGGCCAATGCGCGCAAGGTTCGCCTCACCGAAAAGGAAACGGCGATCCTCCGCTTTCTCTACCGCGCCGGGCAGCAGCCGGTGTCGCGCGAAACGCTGTTGCAGGAAGTCTGGGGGTACAATTCCGGCGTCACTACCCACACGCTGGAAACCCACATCTACCGGCTGCGCCAGAAGATCGAAAAAGATGCGGCTAACCCCGAGATCCTGGTGACGGAAGCCGGTGGCTACAAGCTGGTGCCGTGATACGATTCATTCACACGATTCGTAACGAGCGCTCGTTGTCTGAGCATGATCTTGCCCGAAAACCGCTTCCCAATTTGCGCTAACGCGGCCGTTCCGGTCGGGATCATGCTGTTCTGCCCGGCCCTCCATGTCGATCGAAGATGATGTAGCCCTGCTGGCGCGCGTGCCGACCCTGCGCCTTCTGGGGCAGGCGAGTCTGCGCATGCTCGCGATCGGCTCCGAACAACGCAATTTCGGACGAGGCGATGTGCTGTTCAACACGGGTGAAGACGCGGATGCCGGCTTTGTCGTGCAGCGCGGCTCGTTCCGCATCGAAGACGGCATTTCTGCGGAAATCATCGCCGGGCCCGGTGCGCTGATTGGCGAACTCGCGCTGGTGGTGGCGATGAAGCGGCCCTCCACCGCCGTGGCGATCGACAATTCCTCCGTCATCCGGATCGCGCGCAGCCTGTTCCAGCGCGTGCTGGAAAGCGATCCCGAATCCGCACGCCGCCTGCGCGATGAATTCGCCACCCGCACGAGCCAGATCGCCAGCGATATCCTGATGGCGGGCGGCAAGCTGAGTACGTAGCTGCGACTCTCCCTCGCCCGGACCGCATTCTGCTTCGCTGCAAGCGTTCTGCCTCTCCCCGCACGCCGGGCGAAGCGAGCAGGTCAACTCAGGTGTTACACCTCGAGCACCGCCGTCACGGGTACATGATCCGACGGGCGCGCCCAGCCGCGGGCTTCGCGCAGGATGCGGAAGTCGGCGACCTTGTCCTTGAGCGCGCGCGACACCCAGATGTGGTCCAGCCTGCGGCCGCGATCCCCGACGGTCCAGTCCGCAGCGCGGTAGCTCCACCAGGTGTAGACTTTTTCGGAGTGCGGAATGCGCTCGCGCGCGACGTCGAACCATTCGCCGTGCATTTGCGCGGCGAGCAGCTTTTCCGTTTCGATCGGCGTGTGCGACACCACCTTGAGCAGCTGCTTGTGCGACCAGACGTCGTTCTCATGCGGCGCCACGTTGAGATCGCCGACCAGGATGTGGCGGTCGTCGCCGCGCGGATGCAGGGGCTCGCAGGCCTTCATCTCGTCGAGGAATTGCAGCTTGTGCTCGAACTTCGGATTGAGCGCGGGATCGGGAATGTCGCCGCCGGCAGGCACGTAGAAATTATGCAGCACCAGCGGCTTTGCGATCTGCGCCTTCTCGCCGAACGACACCGAGATGTGGCGGGAATCGATCTTGTCGCAAAACGTCCGGATGTCAGTGTTCTCGAACGGCAGCTTCGAGATGATGGCGACGCCGTGATAGCCCTTCTGCCCGTTCAGCGCGACATGCTCATAGCCGAGCCGCTTGAACCGCTTGAGCGGAAAGGCGTCGTCGATGCATTTGGTCTCCTGCAGGCACAGCACGTCCGGCCGCACCGCCTTGAGGAATTTGGCGACGAGATCGATGCGAAGCCGCACCGAATTGATGTTCCAGGTCGTCAGGGAGAAACGCATGAGGACATGCGTTCTAGCATGGTTCCTGCCTGAGGAAACGATCATCCACAGGCGAGATGTCTAGCGTGTGTCAGCCGAGTCCGGTCCTCGGAAGCTTCCACAGATGAGGCTGCAAGGCGCAACCCATCGGGAAGCAAGAACGGTGGGTTACGCCCTAAGCTGCTCCACCCTGCGGATTGGCGCTTGGCTGTCAGCCCGGCGGGGTCGAGTAGTTCGTGAAATCGATCTTGAACAGGCCGGGATCTACCTTCCGGTTGGAGTCGAGGTTGTAGACCGCGACCGTGGTGTCGTAGCCCTGCGGGTCGGTGACGGTCCACTGCTTGAGCTGGCCGTCCTTGGCGCCGACCATCAGCATCAGGCGGCTGGTGCCGATCAGTGCCTGCTTTTCCTCGATGGTCACGCTGATGAAGACGTCATCGGCGGTGACGCTGACGACGTTGGTGTCCTTGAGCAGGTCGATGCGATCGGAGAGCAGGAAGCGCAACGGGGTTTGCGACAGCGGATAAATGTCCTGGGTGGCCAGCTTGCGGTCCCGCACCGCCAGTGAAGAGCCGTCGGCGATGATCGCGATCGGCGTCGGCGGATCATATTCGAAGCGCACCTTGCCGGGCTTCTGGATGTAGAAGTCGCCCTTGGTCCTCGTGCCGTCCGGGCCGACCTGAATGAAATTGCCGCTCAGCTGCTGCAGCGACGACAGATAGGTCGAAACCTTTGCGGCCTGCGCCTTCTGGTTGGCATCGAAGGTCGCAAAGATGTTGGCCGGCACATTGCGGCGCGGGTCGGGGATGATCGGCGTCGGCGGTTGTTGCTGGGTTGCGCCCGTGGTCAGCGGCGGCCGTTCCGAGGGGCTCATCTGGTTCTGCGCATTGTCGCGCTCGCGCGCCTTCGGCGCGGGCTTGGGAACCGGAACGGTCTCTGCGGAGGATGCCGTGACGGACACAAGCGACGCCGCGATCAGCAAGGCCAGCGCGCGGGTGGTGTTTGGCTGTTTTGTCATGCGAACTTTCAAAGTTCCGTTCAAGCTCATCCCGCCGAGTTGCCGGGCAGTTTTACCGCGATTGGACGTGGCGAGATATCGCTTTTCCGTGAAATTTTGCTGTAAAAGCGGCCCTTTATCAGTATGCGCCGCCTTCTTCCTCGCCCACGAGGATCTCGCGTTTTCCGGCGTGATTGGCCGGGCCGACAATGCCTTCGAGTTCCATGCGCTCCATCAGCGAGGCGGCGCGGTTGTAGCCGATCTGCAGACGGCGCT
Source organism: Pseudomonadota bacterium (assembly GCA_023432885.1). Lineage (GTDB taxonomy): Bacteria > Pseudomonadota > Alphaproteobacteria > Rhizobiales > Xanthobacteraceae > Bradyrhizobium. The sequence goes on from JAEZEU010000463.1 coordinate 6,070, forward strand.
GGATATAGGAGGTGGAAGCCTTCTGGTCGCGCTTGACGATGGCGACCGCTTGCTGGAACAGGTCGCCGCCCTCCCCGCCCATGCCCGATGCATCGAACACCGCGCCGTCCTCGTCAGTCGGCTCTTCCGCGGTGACCGCCTCGAGATATTCCGGGGCTCCTTGCGACTTCAGATGACGCACGACCTTTTCGACTTCTTCGTCGGAAGCAAACGGGCCGTGCACACGGCTGATGCGGCCGCCGCCGGCCATGTAGAGCATGTCGCCCTGGCCGAGCAGCTGCTCGGCGCCCATCTCGCCCAAAATGGTGCGGCTGTCGATCTTCGAGGTGACCTGGAAGGCGATGCGGGTCGGGAAGTTCGCCTTGATGGTGCCGGTGATGACGTCGACCGACGGACGCTGCGTGGCGAGGATGACGTGCAGGCCGGCCGCGCGGGCCATCTGCGCCAGGCGCTGCACCGCGCCTTCGATGTCCTTGCCGGCGACCATCATCAGGTCGGCCATTTCGTCGACGATGATGACGATGTAGGGCAGCGGATCGAGCTCGAGCTTCTCTTCTTCGTAGATCGCCTTTCCGGTTTCCTTGTCGAAGCCGGTATGCACCGTGCGCGTCAGGTCCTCGCCCTTGCCGCGGGCTTCGACGAGGCGCTGATTATAGCCATCGATGTTGCGCACACCGAGCTTGGCCATTTTCTTGTAGCGCTCTTCCATCTCGCGCACGGCCCATTTCAACGCGACCACGGCCTTCTTCGGATCGGTCACGACCGGCGTCAGCAGATGCGGGATGCCGTCATAGACCGAGAGTTCGAGCATCTTGGGATCGACCATGATCAGGCGGCACTGATCCGGCCTCAGGCGATAGACCAGGCTGAGGATCATGGTGTTGATGGCGACCGATTTTCCGGAGCCGGTGGTGCCGGCGATCAGCATATGCGGCGTGCGCGCCAGATCGATGATGATCGACTCGCCGCCGATATTCTTGCCGAGGCAGAGCGGAAGCTTTGCGTGCGACTCGTCCTTTGCGGTCAGCAACTCGCGCAAATAGACCTTCTCGCGGTGCACGTTCGGCAGCTCGATGCCGATGGCGTTGCGGCCGGCGACAACGGCGACACGCGCCGAGAGCGCGCTCATCGAACGGGCGATGTCGTCGGCAAGGCCGATGACGCGCGAGGATTTGATGCCCGGTGCGGGCTCGAGCTCGTACAGCGTGACGACCGGGCCGGGATTGGCCTTGACGATCTCGCCGCGCACGCCGAAGTCCTGGAGTACGCCTTCCAGTGCGCGTGAATTGTTCTCGAGCTCGGACTTGCTGAGCGGTTGCCGGTCGGATGCCTTGGGCGCGGTCAGCATCGAGACCGAAGGCAGTTCGAATTTTTCGGACTTGCGGGAAACTGGACGTGGCGCTGCCTTCTTGCGCGAGCGCGGAGCCTCCTCCTCTTCCTCTTCCTCCTCTTCTTCCTCCTCCTCGTCCTCTTCTTCCTCTTCGTCTTCCTCGTACTCTTCGTCCTTCGGGGTCAGGGAGGGCGCAGCGCGGCCGCTCAGGGTCGGCTCCTGGCGCTGGAACGAAGACGTGCGCGCCGGCGGCGAGCTTGAAACCAGCGAGCGATACGCCGTGGTCATCAGCCATCCGATCCGCGCCTTGGCGCTCATCAGGGCGTGGAAAACCCATCCGAGCGACACCGAGCTGCGATCTGCCTCCTCGACGAAGGGCGTGTCGTCGTCCTCGATCGGCGTCAGCTCTTCGTCCCTCGGACGCGAACCCCAGCCGCTCGCAAACAGGAACGCTGCGCACATCGCGACGAACAGAATGATGCCGAGTACCAACCGGTAGGTGAAACCGGCCGGGCCGAACACGACGGCAGGCGTTCGCACCAGCGCGTCGCCGACGACGCCGCCAAGGCCGGTCGGTAGCGGCCACCCGCCGCCATGCGGCCAGCAGCTCGCAAAGCCCGCGGCGATCACCGTGCAGAGAATCCAGCAGCCGAGGCGCAGCGCCTCGCGGTCGAAGGTGCGATGGGTCAGCATGCGCCAGCCCCACACCGCAACGGTGAGGATCAGCATGATTGCGCCGAGACCGAGGATCTGCATCAACAGGTCGGCGCCGATTGCCCCGGGATAGCCGAGAATGTTGCGGATCGGGCGCGACGTCGCGTGGCTCAGGCTCGGATCCCGCACAGACCACGTAATCAATGCTGCCGCCGTTGCGCCGGACAGGCCGATCAGGCCGAGGCCTGCGAGTTCACGCACGCGTCGCGCCAGGGCTTCGCGGATCGAGGCCGGCAGGTGGCCGACGAGAGGAATGACACGTTCGATCGCTGGCATGCTCATTGGGCCCTGCGACTAATCCAGAGTTTCGACCAGCCGGTGCAGCGCCTCGGCCGTTGACTCACTGTCGGAGACCAGCGCGAGGCGGATGTAGCCTGTGCCGGGGTTGAAGCCGTCGTTCTGCGGCCGCGACAAATAGCTTCCGGGAATCACGCGGACGCCGGCATCCCGATATAATCTCACCGCCGCCGCCTCGTCGCCGCCGCGTTGGGAGACGTCGAGCCAGACGCAGAAACCGCCGGCCGGCCGCGCGTAGCCGTAGCGGCTGCCGAGGATCTGGTCGGCGAGATCGAACTTGATCCGGTAGAGCCGTCGGTTTTCCTCGACATGCGTCTCGTCGCTATAGGCGGCGACCGCGACATGCTGCAGCGGCACCGGCACCTGCGGTGCGGCGACGTTGCGCAACTCGTGAAAGGCGGCAAGAAACTTGCGGTCGCCGGCGGCGAAGCCGACGCGCATCCCGGGCAGGTTCGAGCGCTTCGACAGCGACTGGAACGCGACCACGTTGGTAAAGTCTGGCCCTGCACATTCCAGCGCGCTGCCCGGCGCCTGCCTGGTGTAGATTTCCGAATAACACTCGTCGCTCAGGATCATGAAGCCATATTGGTCCGCAAGCTTTTTCAATCGGGTAAAGTATTCGCGCGAGGCGACCGCGCCCTGCGGATTGGCCGGCGAGGCGATGAACATCGCCACCGTCCGCGCCAGCGTGGCTTCGTCGAGCGCGTCGAGATCCGGCAGGAACCCGTTGGCGAGCGTGGTCGGCAGGTAGATCGATTCACAACCCGATGCCCGCGCTCCGGCGCCATAGGCCGGGTAGAACGGGTTGGGCATCAGGATCGCCGGTTTCCCCCGGCGCGGCCCGACATACCGGGCGGCCATGATCGCGGCGAAAAACAGCCCTTCCCGGCTGCCATTGAGCACCAGGACCTCGCTCTCGGGATCGACCGGCCGCGGCAGGTCGAACCGGGTCGACAGCCAGTTCGCGACCGACCGCCGGAACGGCTCGATGCCTTTGGCGATGGGATAGCGTCCGAAATCGGAGATGTGCTTTGCCAGAACGGGTCCGACAAAGTCTGGCACCGGGTGCTGCGGCTCGCCCAACGACAGCGTTATCAATGGCTTGGCCGGCTGGTAGGGCGCCAGCAGTTCGGTTGTCCGCAAAAAAGGGGAGCGCTCGGTCTGACCGGCAGAATTTGCGCTGCCGGCGCCCTGCGCCTCGCCGGAAGGGGCGGTCATTGCCATGTCTGAAACGCCAGTACTTTCAAGAACGGTCAAACGGCATAACCCGCGACCGGAAACTCATCAAACCACCATAGATACGGCGAGGTTAAGACGCGATTAACCATCGGTGCCAGCGGCGATTTTCGCCGCGGCCGCCGGGACCGGGAGGGCTTCGAACCGCGCTACCGCTGCGGCATGCGCTCGAAACTCGGCATGCCCTCGGGGATGTGGTGGAAGGGCTGCTTGTCGATCGTGAAGATCGCGATCTGCGGTGTGATCTGGGCTGGATTGTCGAGTGTTCCAACCTTCACCACCGCCACCGGCCGTTGCGGGCGGGTCACCATGTGCGTGCCGCATTCGGCGCAGAATTCTCGCGTCACCGGCTTTTCCAGGTCCTTACGTGCAAACTGCTTTGGCCCACCCTTGGTGTACTTGAAGCCATCGAGTGGCATCACCACGAACATGTTGGGCGATCCGCCGGTGATGAACTGGCATTCGCGGCAATGGCATTGTGCCTGCAGGGCCGGCTCGCCCTCAGCGACATAGCGCACTGCGCCGCAATAGCATCCGCCTTCAAGTTTCATGACGTCCTCCCTTTTGTTGTCGTCATTTCGACGCCTTGCGCCGGATTTGGCAATCTCTTTCTGGAAAAAGAAAGGGGCCCCAGCTTGCGCTGGAGCCCCTCAACGGTCAGGGCATTGCCGGGTATGTGCCCGAACCGGAGTGGTGGATGCGAGATCCTAAGGGGATCGCACCCGGGAGGAGTTACATGTTGTAAGCGCGCTCCGTGTGCTCGGTGACGTCGAGGCCTTCACGCTCGGTCTCGACGTTGACGCGCAGGCCGACGATGACGTCGACAACCTTGAACAGGATCGCCGACCCGATGCCCGACCACAGCAGCGTGGTGCAGACGCCCCACAGCTGAGAGGTCATCTGGGCGACGAAGTCGTAGTCCGCGATCTTGCCGGCGACGTAGTCCATGACGCCGGTGCCGCCGAGGGCGGGGTTCACCAGGATGCCGGTGCCGAGCGCGCCGACGATGCCGCCGACGCAGTGGACGCCGAACACGTCGAGCGAGTCGTCATAGCCGAGCGAGTTCTTCACCACGGTGCAGAAGAACAGGCAGACGATGCCGACCACGAGACCGAGCACGATCGCCCCCATCGGACCGGCGAAGCCGGCCGCGGGCGTGACCGCCACGAGCCCCGCCACCGCGCCCGACAATGCGCCGAGCACCGAGGGGTGGCCCTTGACGATCCATTCCGCGAACATCCAGGCCATCGCCGCCGCTGCGGTTGCAACGAAGGAGTTGGTCATGGCGAGCGCGGCGCCGCCGGAGGCTTCGAGGTTCGATCCGGCGTTGAAGCCGAACCAGCCGACCCAGAGCAGCGAGGCGCCGATCATGGACATGGTCAGCGAGTGCGGCGCCATCAGTTCCTTGCCGTAGCCGACGCGCTTGCCGATCAGCAGCGCACCGACCAGACCGGCGATGCCGGCGTTGATGTGCACCACGGTGCCACCGGCGAAATCGAGGGCGCCCTTCTTGAAGATGAAGCCGGCGTCCGCGTTGATTTCATCCAGCTTGGCCTGCGCTGCAGTCTTCGCCGCACCGTCCGTCGCCGCGGCAAGTGCCTTGGCCGCATCCGTGATCAGGTCCGGGCCCGGCCAGTACCAGACCATGTGGGCGATCGGGAGGTAGATCAGCGTGACCCAGAGGGGGACGAACAGGGCGACCGCCGCGAACTTCATGCGTTCGGCGAAGGCACCGACGATCAGCGCGGGGGTGATCGCTGCGAAGGTCATCTGGAAGCAGATGTAGATGAGTTCCGAGATGTTGGCGTCGACGCTGAAGGTCGCCGCTTTCGAATCGGTCGTCACGCCCATCAGGAAGGCCTTGGAGAAGCCGCCGATGAAGTCGGAGCCGCCGGTGAACGCGAGGCTGTAGCCGTAAAGCGCATAAAGAATCACGACGATGCAGACGCAATAGAACACCTGCATCAGGACCGAGAGCATGTTCTTGGAACGGACGAGGCCACCATAGAACAGGGCGAGGCCCGGGATGGTCATCAACAGTACCAGCACCGTCGACGTCAGCATCCAGGCGTTGTCGCCCTTGTTGACGGTCGGTTCGGCGTAGGCAGCGGTTGCGGCGAACAGGCCGACTGCGAAGGCCGCCAATCCCGCGCTAGAGGGACGTTTAAACGTCATTGATATTACTCCTGAATGGGTAGGGTTGAGCGCGAAATCAGAGGGCCGCGGCATCCGCTTCGCCGGTGCGGATGCGAACCGCATGGTCGAGGTTGATTACGAAGATCTTGCCGTCACCGATCTGTCCGGTTTTGGCTGCGGAAGTGATGGCGTCGATGGTCTTGTCGACCTGGTCCGAGGCGACGGCGACCTCGATCTTGATCTTGGGCAGGAAACTCACGGCATATTCGGCGCCGCGGTAGATTTCGGTATGACCTTTCTGCCGGCCATAGCCTTTGACTTCCGTCACCGTGAGACCATGAACGCCAATGGCGGTCAGGGCATCGCGGACTTCTTCGAGCTTGAATGGCTTGATGATCGCCATAACAATTTTCATGGGTCCTATCCCCGCTTGGGCCCGGCTCAGACAGACCGGGCGTTCTCGACTGAGATTCACCACGCGGAGAGGTTCACTTCGCGGGCACAGCCTGGACCCATAGAATCAAATGCCGTGCCAGATCGGACCGGTTGCCTAACGGACTATGAATGCGGCTGTTTTCGCGCTCGGCACGAGTTGCCCGATCCTGCGCCATTCGGTCGCGCCCAAGGGATAGGCATGCGTGCCCAAATCGTGGGCGCGCCTGACTCCGACCATATTCCTGCCCAGCAGTCAGGCAGGAAGGCGGTATTGCGGTGGCGGCTATTGCAGCGCTTCGCCGTGCTGCGAGATGTCGAGCCCTTCCAACTCCTGCTGCAGCGACACCCGGAGCGGAACGAATACGCTCACGAGCTTGAGCAGTATGAAGGTGACGCCGCCGGACCAGACCAGCGTGGCCGCGATGCCGTAGAGCTGGATCAGCACCTGCTGCGCGTTGCCTTCGAGCAGGCCGGCGGTGCCGCCGAT
>JAEZEU010000470.1 GCA_023432885.1 Pseudomonadota bacterium
GTCCGCCGTCCGGCCAGTCCAGTCCGGTCCCGCCCGAAACCGCAGCCAGCGGCGCCGGCAAAGCCGGTCCATCCTCTCATTAATGTGAGGCAGGCGGCCGCCGATCCATGTAACTTCGCCCGTGTTGAGCCGTATCTCCCGGCAAGATTGCCCCGCACGGAGAATTCATCATGGACCGCCGCATTGTGCTTGCTTCCACCGCCGGCCTGCTCGGCCTTTTCAGCTTCCGCCGGCTGCGCGCCGAACCGGCCAAAGCCACCAAGAAATTCGAGGTCGAGAAGACCGATGCCGAATGGCGCGCGCAGCTGACGCCGCAGCAATACGAGATTCTGCGCAAGCACGGCACGGAGCGGCCGTGGTCGAGCCCGCTGTTGAAGGAGCATCGCAAGGGCATCTTCGCCTGCGCGGGGTGCGACCTGCCGCTGTTCTCGTCCGACACCAAGTTCGACAGCGGCACCGGCTGGCCGAGCTTCTATCAACCGCTCGACAATGCGCTTGGCCGCACCGAGGACCGCTCCTACGGAATGACGCGGATCGAGGTGCATTGCCGCCGCTGCGGAGGCCATCTCGGCCATGTTTTCGACGATGGCCCGAAGCCAACGGGACTGCGCTACTGCATCGACGGTTTTGGCCTGGTCTTCAAGCCGCAGGCTTCCTCGGCGTCCTGAAGAGCCCGGCAATACTTGCCCGGCCCGGCAATTTAGGCCCTGGTCTCCGGACCGGGGCCTTTTGTTTAACTGGCTGATCTGACGTCAATTTCCTGTTTGGCATGACGCTTGCGACGTGTCTCCCGGATGCGGCACAGGCCGCGCGGATCGAATGGAGATGATGTCATGGGTATCTTCGGCGCTCTTAATACCTCTGTCGCGGGTTTGCGCGCGCAGTCCTATGCGCTGGAAAACATCTCCGGCAACATCGCCAACTCGCAGACCACCGCATTCAAGCGGATCGACAGCAGCTTTCTCGACCTCATTCCCGAGACCGGGGTCAACAAGCAGCTCGCCGGCAGCGTGACCACCGCATCGCGCGAAACCAACACCGTGCAGGGCGACGTCCAGACCGCGTCGGTCTCCACCTATATGGCGATCAACGGCGACGGCTTCTTCGTCGTGCAGAAGCCCAGCAGCTTCACCGACAACCAGCCGGTATTCCCCGGCGTCGACAACTACACGCGCCGCGGCGACTTCGCGCTCGACAAGAACGGCTATCTGGTCAATGGCGCGGGCTATTACGTCCAGGGCATTCCGATCGACACTAATACGGGCAACCCGACCGGCAGCGTCCCGCAGGTTCTGAAGTTCGCCAACGATTTCCTCCCCGCAGTCGCCACCTCGACGGTCAGTTATCGTGCCAATCTGGCGAGCTATCCGCTGACGAGCAAGCACGACACTGCGGTTCCGGGATCGGAGTTGCTGCGTCCTGCGGACTTCACCGGCGGCAATCCTCGCGTGCTGGGAACACCGGCCGCGCCGTATGTCGACGCTTCGACCGGCGGCACCGCAGCCAACAACAAGCTGGGAACGCAGAACTCGGGGGCGACGGCGCTGTCCGGCGGCGCCGCCACTGACTCGCTGACGACAAACTTCGCCGTCGGTGACAAGATCGTGGTGAACGGCACGACGATCAACTTCGTGGCGTCCGGCGCGACCGGCAATGATCTCAACGTCACCGACGACATCTCCGCCTTGCTGGCCAAGATCGACTCGATCACCGGTGCTGCACCGGCGACGCCGTCGACGATCAGCAGCGGCGCGATTACGCTGCACACCGGCACGACGTCGGACCTCACGATCACGACGACAAACAGCACGGCGTTTGCCGCCCTCGGCCTGACGGCACCCATCAACGTGCTGCGTACAGGCGGCGGTACGGCGGGCACCGGACAGGTGACCGGCGCCGACATCCAGCCATTCATCGCCGAATCCATCAGCGGCGGCGCGGTGACCGCATACGACATTTCCGGTTCGCCCGTCAGCCTGCAATTCCGCTGGGCCAAGGTCGACAGCGCTTCGCTCGGCGCTGGCCATACCGACACCTGGAACCTGTTCTACCAGGTCGACGCGAATGCCACCGGCACCAACGTCGCCTGGCAGAACGTCAATACCGACTTCTCCTTCTCGGCGAACGGCCAGATGACCCCGGCGATCGCCGGCATCACCCTGACCAATCCGACGATCGGCGGTGTTCCGCTCGGAAACATCACGATCAATTTCGGCGCCGGCGGCGTGTCGCAATTTGCCGATTCCAACGGCAACGTGAAAGTCAACCAGATTCAGCAGAATGGTTTCCCGGCCGGATCGCTGCAAACCGTATCGATTGGTGAGAACGGCAAGGTGATCGGCAACTATTCCAACGGCCGCAATATTGATCTTGCCCAGATCTCGATCGCAACCTTCAACGGCACCAACTTCCTCAAGCGCATCGACGGGGGCGCATTCCAGGCAACGGACCAATCCGGCCAGGCGCTTTACGGCGGCGGCGGAACGATCGTCGGCTCATCACTCGAAAGCTCCAACACCGACATCGCCGACGAGTTCACCAAGCTGATCGTGACCCAGCAGGCCTATTCGGCGAACACCAAGGTCATCACGACTTCCAACTCGATGATTCAGGATCTGCTGAACGTCATGCGATAGCGACTGGAAGGGTGCAGTGAAGTGACCGGGCGCGGAACCGATATGAGCGGTATCTCATGAGTCTCAGTCAAGCTCTCTCGATCGCCATGTCGGGGCTGCGGGCCAATCAGCTCGGGCTGTCGCTGGTATCCTCGAACGTCGCCAATTCCGAGACGCCGGGCTATGTCCGCAAGACGGTCACCCAGATCCAGACCGTTTCCGGCTCGATTGGCGCCAATGTCAGGGTGACCGGCGTCAACCGCGAGCTCGACACCTATTTGCAGAGCCAGATCCGGACCGAGCAATCCGGGGCATCCTATGCCGATCTACGCGCATCAATCCTCAGCAGCCTGCAATCGATCTACGGCACGCCCGGCGGTACCGGGACCCTGGAGACGGCGTTCAACAACCTGACCACCGCCGTGCAAACGCTGTCGACAAGCTCGGACAGCCAGTCGGCGCGCCTCGGCGTGCTGAACGCCGCGCAGGCGCTGGCGCAGCAGCTCAACAGCATGTCGGCCGGTATCCAGTCACTGCGCAGCCAGGCCGAGTCGGGGCTCAACTCGGCGGTGAGTAATGCCAACCTGGCGATGCAGCAAATCGCGGCCATCAACGCGCAGCTCCAGGGCGTTAATTCGAACGATGCTGCGGCTGCGGCGCTGAAGGATCAGCGTGACCTGTATATCAACCAGCTGTCGCAGCTAATGGACATCCGTGTCATCGAGAATGGCGGCAACGGCGGCGTCCAGGTCTTCACCAATTCAGGCGTGCAGCTGGTCAACGGCTCACAGGCATCGACACTCAGCTTCAACGCCCAGGGCACGGTGACGCCGAGCACGCAGTGGAGCACTGATCCGAGCAAGAGCACGCTCGGCACCATCACCATCAATTTTGCGAGCGGCGGCTCGCTCGACATGATTCAAACCAACTCGATCCGCTCCGGGACCATCGCGGCCTACCTCGAGCTGCGCGACAACACCCTGGTGCAGGCGCAAACCCAGCTCGACCAGTTCGCCGCGAACATGTCCAGCCTGCTGTCGGACAAGACCGTCGCAGGAGTGCCGGCGAGCTCGGGCACGTCGAACGGCTTCGATCTTGACCTGTCTGGCCTGCAGTCCGGCAACGTGATTCATCTCACCTACACCGATGCGAACAATGTCACGCGACAGCTCTCGCTGGTGCGGGTCGACGATCCCTCGGTGCTGCCATTGTCCAATGACGCCACGCTCGATCCCAACGATCAGGTGATCGGCATCGACTTCTCTGGCGGCATGGCTTCCGTAGCGAGCCAGCTCAATGCGGTGCTCGGGCCGGCCCATCTGCAGTTCTCCACTTCCGGTTCGACTTTGCGTGTGCTCGACGACGGTACCGGCGCAGCAGCCATCAACGCCGCTTCGGTGACCTCGACCGTCTCTTCGCTGCTGGGCGGCAGCGGTGAGGTGCCACTGTTCACCGATGGCAATGGCCTCTATACCGGCGCGATCACGGCGGGCGGCCAGCAATCGGTCGGCCTCGCCGCGCGCATCCGGGTCAATACCCAGCTGCTCGGGGATCCGTCGAAGCTCGTGCAGTACAACGCCACGACGCTGTCCGGCGACACCACCCGGCCGAACTTCCTCTATCAGCAGCTCACTGCCGGCAAATCGCTATATCCGCCGCAGACAGGCTTCGGCACCTCCAAGACGCCGTTCCAGACGACCCTGCTCGGATTCTCACAGCAGATCGCCAGCGCCCAGGGTCAGGCCGCGGATGCTGCAAGGCAGGTTGCGGACGGTCAGGGCGTGGTGCTGAGCACGCTCCAGCAAAAGTTCGACGGCCAGTCCGGCGTCAACATCGATGAGGAAATGGCACACCTGCTGTCGCTTCAGAATGCCTATGGAGCTAACGCGCGGGTGATGTCCACGGTCAAGCAGATGTTCGACATTCTGTTGCAAATCTAGCGATCCTGTTTCGCGTTTCTCGTGAGGGTATCATGACGATCGACGGTGTAGGCCTCAGGACTTCATTTCTCGGCTCGCGGATCCTGGACCTGCAAAGTCAATTTGATGACTTGCAGGCACAGCTCTCCACGGGAAAGAAATCGGACACCTATGCCGGCATGGGGGTGAACCGCGGATTTGCCATCGCCCTGCGGGCGCAGATCAGCGGCATCGACAGTTACGCGGATACGGCCACTAACGTGAACACGCGCATCGCCATCGCAAGTACGGCGTTGCAGCGAATTGTCGCGATCGGGACCCAGGTGCAGGGCGCGGCGTCGACGTCGTCGCCTCAGGTGAGCAGCAACGGCCAGACCACCGCCCAGGCGACGGCGCGCAGTTCGCTCGATGAGATGCTGCAGCTCCTCAACACGCAGGCAGGCGACCGCTATCTCTTTTCCGGTCGCGCGACCGATACGCCGGCGACCGGGTCGATGGACGATATCCTCAACGGCGTGGGCGGGAAGGCGGGCCTCAAGCAATTGATCGCAGAGCGCAACCAGGCGGATCTCGGGGCTTCGCCAGCCATGGGCAGGCTGGTCTTGTCGACGCCGACGCCGACTTCCATCTCGATCGCGGAAGATGTGGCGGGTTCCCCATTCGGATTGAAACTTGCTTCGATCTCTTCCACGTCAGCAGGCGTAACGCTAACCGGACCCGCAGGCTCACCCGCGACGGAAACGCTCGACCTTGGCGCGACCAATCCGAGTGCCGGGGACACCTTGACCTTCGACTTCAATCTGCCTGACGGTACGACGGAGAAGATTCAGCTCACGG
>JAEZEU010000528.1 GCA_023432885.1 Pseudomonadota bacterium
CCGACATGATAGCCGGTGATGCGTTCGGCGTCGGACGGCTGCATCATCTTCGCCGCCTTCCCATCCATGGCCGCGGCGAGCTTCTTCATGCTGACTTCGCAGTCGGCCGGCACCACGACACAGACGGGGTTGCCGTCCACTTCCACCATAAGCGTCTTCAGCACGCGGTTCGGTTCGACGTCCAGCGCTGCGGCCGCCTGCAGCCCGATATGCTCGGCAGAGGAATCGTAGACGTAAGTATGAAGCTTGAAGGCGATGCCAAGCTTCCTGAGCGCAAGCGTAGCCGGCGTTGTCTTGGGCATGCTTTGCAGACCCGATCTTGATTGCGGCAGGCGGTAATGCCGGCCGTCGCCGCATAATTGCCGCAATGCCCGCAGCGATCAACAGCATGGGGCGGAAGGGGAACTCGATTTCCAGCGCCCAGCCGCAGGGGTGAGCCTCAGACTTTCCGGCCTTTTCCAACGCGCTGTCCGGGGTTGGGAGGCTCTTGGGCCTGCGGATGCAGGAGCCATCTTTCGTGCCCGGTTGACTTACCGCAACGCGGTTGCCGACCCTCGCAGCTAGGGAGGCTGATGGCAGGGCCGGAGTTTCGGCGGGCCCGCAGCGAGCATGGAATTGAGATGGTCGACCAGGCGGTGCTCCTACCGAGCAAACGAAGTGTTGCGGTGCTGCCGGTTCTCGCCGCGCATAGATGGTTTTTGCTCGCCCTTGCCGTCGTCATCGGGCTCGGGACCTGGCAGGCGGCGCGGCTGATATTGGGTCCGGCCGTAGTGGTCGACCAGGCAAGGTTCGGTAATCTCGTGGAAACGGTGGTCGCCAGCGGCCATGTCGAGACGCCCTACCGCGTCGAGATCGGCAGCCAGATCACCGGCACCGTCGAGGACGTGCTGGTGCAGGAAGGCGAGCACGTCCGCAAGGGCCAGCCGTTGATCTCGCTGGAATCGCGCGAGCTGAAGGCGGCAATGGTGCAATCGCAAGGCGCGGTGGCCCAATCCGAGGCGCGTATACGCCAGCTCGAGGAGCTGACGCTGCCTTCGGCCAAGGAGTCGCTGACCCAGGCCAAGGCCAACCTGCTCAATGCACAAAAAACCTTCGATCGCACGGCGCAGCTCGAGAGGAACGGCTATGCCACGCGCGCCGCACTGGACGACGCGCAGAAGACGCTCGACGTGGCCCGCGCCATCGTGCGTTCGGCCGAGTTTCAGGTCTACACCGCCAGTCCTGGCGGAAGCGATTATGTGATGGCGCAAACCCAGCTCAATCAGGCGCGCGCCAATCTCGATACCGCCGAATCCCGCCTGGGATACGCGACCATCACGGCGCCGCGCGATGGCGTGCTGATCAGCCGAAGCGTCGAGCGCGGCTCCGTCGCACAGCCGGGCAAGCCGCTGCTGGTTCTGGCGCCTTCCGGGGAGCTGCAGCTGGTTCTGCAGATCGACGAACGCAACCTCGGCAAGATTGCAGTCGGCCAGAAGGCGGTCGCCTCGGCGGATGCCTATCCCTCCCGGCGCTTCGATGCGGTAGTCTCCTACATCAACCCCGGCGTCGACATCACCCGCGCTTCGGTCGAGGTGAAGCTGACGGTTTCGGATCCCCCGGAATATCTGCGTCAGGACATGACCGTCTCGGTGGATATCGAAGTGGCGGCGAAGGGCGGCGCGCTGGTGCTGCCCGCCCGCTCGGTGCACGACATCCAGTCGGGACAGCCCTGGGTGCTCGGAATCAGGGGAGGGCGCGCCTTCAGGCAGCCGGTGAAGACGGGATTGCGCGGAAGTTCGCAGGTCGAGATCGTCGAGGGAATGGCGGCAGGAGAGCCGGCCATCCCGCAAAGCTCCGGCGTCCTCATCGGCCAGCGCGTCCGCGCTGTGCTGCCATGAGCCGCTGGCTACCATTCGAATGGATCGCGGCCGTCCGCTTCCTGCGCGAAGGGCGGATGCAGACGGTCTTCATCATCGTCGGCATCTCCATTGGAGTCGGGGTCATCGTTTTCATGTCGGCGATGCTGGCCGGGCTGGAGGCGAATTTCATCAAGCGCGTGCTGACATCACAGCCGCAGATACAATTGCTGGCTCCCGACCAGGTGGCGCGTCCTCTGCGGAACGACGCGGGGACCATCGAGGACGCGACCGTGCAGCGGCCGAGCCAGCGGGTCATCTCGATCGACCAGTGGCCGAAGATCCGCGACCAGATGCTGGCGATGCCGGAAGTAACGGCCGTCTCGCCCACCATCGGGGGTTCGGTACTGGCACTGCGCGGCGACGCCAGCCGGGCCGTCTCGCTGTCGGGTGTCGAGCCGGAATCCTATTTCAGCATCGTGAAGGTGCCGGACTATATCGTCGCCGGCGAGGCGCGGCTGACGAGTGAGGACATCGTCATCGGAACGGAGCTTGCCAGAAATCTCGGAGCCTCGGTTGGCGACAAGCTCAATCTCCGGGCGGCAAATGGCGCCAGCCGTGTCTTGACGATCTCCGGGCTGGTCGACCTCGGCAACAAGGGCGTCAACCAGCGCACCGCTTTCGCGGCGCTCCGCACGGCGCAATCCCTGCTCGGCATGATCGGCGGCGTCACCACCATCGATATGACGGTCAGCGACATCTATGCCGCGGAGGAGATCGCCCAGCGCATCCAGGCCGCGCATGCGGTGGAGGCCGACAGCTGGATCGCGACCAATGCCCAGTTCTTCACCGCGGTTCGCGCGCAGGAGAACACCAACACGCTGATCCGGCTGTTCGTGGGCCTGTCGGTGGCATTCGGCATCGCCGCCGTGCTGGTCGTCTCCGTCATCCAGCGCTCCAAGGAAATCGGCATCCTCCGCGCCATGGGAACCTCGCGCGGTCAGATCCTGCGCGTATTCCTGGTGCAGGGCGGGCTGCTCGGCTTCATCGGATCGCTGTTCGGTGCGGCAATGGGCGCGTTCGCGCTCGTCTACTGGCACGCGGTGGCGCGCCAGGCGGACGGGTCGGAGCTGTTTCCGTTGATCCTGGAGCGGCGGCTGTTCGTGCTCACGGCGGTACTGGCGACGGTGACCGGCTTGGTGGCTGCGATGGCTCCCGCGCTGAGGGCGGCGCGTCTCGATCCGGTGGTGGCGATCCGTGGCTGAAAATATCCTGAGGCTCGAAAGGGTGTGCAAGGCCTACAATGTCGGTCAGCCGACCGAGTTGGAGGTGCTGCATGACATCGATCTCGACCTCGCGCATGGGGAGTTTCTCGCGCTGATGGGGCCGTCGGGCTCGGGCAAGAGCACGCTACTCAATATCGTCGGTCTGCTCGACCGGCCGACCTCGGGGCGGCTGCTCATCAAGGCGAATGACACGGCGGCATTGAACGACACCCAGATCACCCATTTGCGCGGCCATACCATCGGCTTTGTGTTCCAGTATCATCTGCTTATCCCAGCCTTCACCGCGAGGGAGAACGTGATGATGCCGATGCTGGTTGACCGCGGTTTTCCGAGTCTCGAGATCGAGGAGCGGGCGGCGCAGTTGCTGGCGCAGGTGGGACTGGCAAGATTCGGCGACCATCTCGCCAACAACATGTCGGGCGGACAGCAGCAACGCGTGGCGGTTGCCCGCGCGTTGGCAATGAATCCGGATCTCGTGCTGGCGGACGAGCCGACCGGCAACCTCGATTCAAAATCCGCCGATGACGTCTTCGAATTGATGCGCCGGGTCAATCGTAATTCCGGGACGAGCTTTCTGCTCGTGACCCACAACCTGGCGCTGGCGCGCCGCTGCGACCGGATCATCGAGGTGGTCGACGGCCGTATTCGCCATTAGGCGGCAAACGCCGGGCCGGCGGTACGGATTTTCAGGGGATATCAATGGCTTGATGAGCTTTTGGTAAGCCTGAAAACCCCTGTTCTTGCTTGCCTGAAGGGCCCGCTTCCTTTATCCGGAGGAATGCCCGGCGTCCGGCCTTCCGGCCGCCGCTAACGGGCGTGAAGCACGATCCGGGCAGGATGGGGACTCCTTTCCGGCAGCCGTGCCTTAAATCGCGCAAGCTTGGGGATTGGACTTTCGAAATGGCCAATGTTGTCGTGGTCGGCGCCCAGTGGGGCGACGAAGGGAAGGGCAAGATCGTCGATTGGTTATCGGAACAGGCCGACATCGTCGTGCGCTTTCAGGGCGGCCACAATGCCGGCCATACGCTCGTCATCAACGGCCAGACCTACAAGCTCGCCCTGTTGCCGTCGGGCGTGCTGCGCCCCTCGAAACTGGCGGTGATCGGCAATGGCGTCGTGTTCGATCCGCAGGCCTTTCTCGACGAGGTCGATCGGCTGCGGGGGCAGGGCGTCGCCGTCGGCCCGGACAATCTGCGCATTGCCGAGAACGTCACGCTGATCCTGCCGCTGCATCGCGAACTCGACGCCCTGCGCGAGACGGCAAGCGCTGCCACCGCGATCGGCACCACGCGCCGCGGCATCGGGCCTGCCTATGAGGACAAGGTCGGCCGCCGCGCCATCCGCCTGATGGACCTCGCCGACCCCCAGACCTTGCCGCACAAGATCGACCGCCTGCTGACGCATCACAACGCGCTGCGCCGCGGCCTCAATCTGCCGGAGATCGACGGCGCGCTCATGCTCAAGGACCTCAACCAGATGGCGCCACAGCTGTTGCCCTATGCCGACACGGTGTGGCGGCTGCTGGACAGCAAGCGCCGCGAGGGCAAGCGCATCCTGTTCGAGGGCGCGCAAGGCGCGCTTCTCGACGTCGACCACGGAACCTATCCTTACGTCACCTCGTCCAACACCGTGGCGGCGCAGGCCGCGACTGGAACCGGCATGGGGCCCGGCGCCGTCGGCTATGTGCTCGGCATCTGCAAGGCCTACACGACGCGGGTCGGCCAGGGGCCGTTCCCGACCGAGCAGGATAACGACATCGGCCGCCGGATCGGCGAGCGAGGCCGCGAATTCGGAACCAATACCGGCCGGCCGCGGCGTTGCGGCTGGTTCGACGCCGCCCTGGTCCGGCAGACCGTCCGCACCTGCGGCATCAGCGGACTTGCGCTGACCAAGCTCGACATCCTGGACGGTTTCGACACCATCGAGGTCTGCACCGGGTACCGGCTGGACGGCAAGGAAATCGATCATCTGCCGGCCGGCGAGGGCGCGCAGGGCAGGGTCGAGCCGATCTACGAGACCATCGAGGGCTGGAAGGAGCCGACCGCCAATGCCCGTTCCTGGGCGGACCTGCCAGCCCAGGCCATTAAATATGTTCGCAGGGTCGAGGAATTGGTGGGATGCCCTATTGCTCTGCTTTCCACCAGCCCCGAACGCGAGGATACTATCCTGGTCCAGAACCCCTTTGAGGCTTAACGGGATGTTACCGGAAAACCTGCATTGATGAGAGAATGGCTGACTACTACCCGCTGATCGCACGCGCCATTGCCGGCCTGGACCCCAACGCTCCGGGCGAGAGCCGCCGTGCGCTCTACGAGCGCGCGCGCGCCGCGCTGATTCAGCAGTTGCGCAGCGTCGATCCTCCCTTGAGCGAGTCGGAGATCACCCGCGAGCGGCTGTCGCTCGAAGAGGCGGTCCGCAAGGTCGAATCGGAAGCGGCCCAGCGCGCCCGCGATGCCCGCAACGGTGGCAGCAGCGCCAGCGCCCGGGATTCCTTCCGGCGCAGCAATGCGCGGCCTGCCGATTCTGCCGCCGCGCCGCCACCGGGGCGGCCCCGCGCGCCATCCCCCCCGCCAGCGCCGTCCCCGCGCGGTCCGG
>JAEZEU010000543.1 GCA_023432885.1 Pseudomonadota bacterium
GCGTCAACATGTCGAGCCATCACCTGCTACGCCACGATCTGCTGCAGGACGTGAAGACGGTCATCGCCCGCACTGGCGTCATTCCCGGCACGCTCAAGATCGAGATGACCGAGAGCCTCGTGATGGAGAACCCGGAATACTCGGCCCAGATGCTCGCGCGCCTGCGCGATCTCGGGGCGGGCCTTTCGCTCGACGATTTCGGAACGGCCTATTCCGCCCTCTCTTATCTGCAGCGATTCCCGTTCGACACGATCAAGGTGGATGAATCCTTCGTTCGCCTGATGGCCTCCGGCAAGCCGGTCATCCTGCGCTCCATCGTCAAGATGGCGCATGAGCTCGGCATGGCGATCGTGGCAGAGGGTGCGGAGAGCGAATCCGAGGCCATCGAGCTCTATCAGCTCGGCTGCGAATATGCGCAGGGCTTTGCTTTTGGCGAACCGATGGATGCCGACGCCGCGATGCGCCTGCTCACTGAAGAAAGACTGGAAGCGGCGAGCTGAGCGCATCTTTTCGTCGTTCCGGGGCGATGCAAAGCATCCAGCCCGGAGCCTCGAGATTCTCAGGGCTCAGGTGCGCACCATCGCTCGCGCCTCGCCCCGCCTGACGCCGCAGCGTCCATTGCATCCCATACCCAACGTATCGTGGCGATCGCGAAACCTCCGTAACGCCGGATCGGGACGGAGGCGAGATAGTTTCGATTTACGGAAATGGCGACGCGAAAGAAATTCCTGTTTTGTGTTCTTGCGCAGCCAAGGACGCAGCAAACCGAAGCCTCTCTTTGCAATCGCCTGTGATCGTTTGCAAATTTCGTCCTCGTCTCGCGAAGGAACGATATGGCCCTTCGGCCGTTGGCCGGCTACCGAATCCGAGGTGCGGCCATGCAGATCATCCGGCCAAGCAAGCGCGAACTGTTCCTGTTGGGTGGGACGGTCGCTATCGGAGTGGCAGCCCCAGCCCTGCTCATCTCCCCCGCTTCTGCCGAAGAGAAGGGCGCCGGCGAAAAATCCAAGGAATTGGTCACCGACAACAAGGAAGCGGAGGTCTCACCACCCGAGGACCTCATGCGCGAGCATGGCGTGCTGGACCGCCTGCTGCTGCTTTACGAGGCCGGCATCCGAAAATTCGCCTCAAGCCCGGACTTCGATCCTTCCCTGATTACGCAGTCCGCCGAGATCATCCGTGACTTCATCAACAACTACCATGAGAAGTCGGAGGAAAACCATGTCTTTCCGCGGTTCAAGCAAGCCGGCCAGATGGCGGATCTGGTCGACACATTGCTGCGGCAGCATGAGGCGGGACGCCGTGTCACACAGACGATCCTCAGCCTGGCACCGACCAGCCGCAACAATGCCGAGAACCGCAGGCAGCTGCTTGCCGCCATGCAGTCCTTCATCAACATGTATCGGCCGCATGCGGCGCGCGAGGACACCGAGTTGTTCCCCAAATTGCGGAAACTGGTTTCGTCCAACGAATACGACGCCATGGCCGAGACGTTCGAGGAGGAGGAGCACCGGCTGTTCGGCGATGACGGATTCGAAAAGATGGTGTCGCGGGTCGCCCAACTTGAACGGCAGATGGGCATCAACGATCTCAATCAGTTCACGCCACGCTGAGCGGCGGCAGCCGCATCGCCATACTGCTCCGAGATCGAGGTGGCGGCGAGCGCGCCGAATCGCCCGCGGTTCACCGCTCCCGCTTCATCCG
This sequence comes from Pseudomonadota bacterium, assembly GCA_023432885.1. GTDB lineage: Bacteria > Pseudomonadota > Alphaproteobacteria > Rhizobiales > Xanthobacteraceae > Bradyrhizobium. The sequence continues at coordinate 1,705 of JAEZEU010000543.1, forward strand.
CTTGAACCTGACGCTTTTGCCGTCCGCCTGGCGCGTTGCGATATAGCCGCCCTCGAGACAGGCCTCGCGTTGCGGCATCTTCTCCTGCGGGCTGCGCAGGCTGTCCCACCAGGAGGCGCGGTGCGCTGCACGTGGCAATGCCGCGTCAATGATCTCCTCGATCTGCTCGAAGGTGAGCACAAATTCGGGCAGCGTCTGTTTCTTCAGATAATCGCGCAGCGCATGATAGTCGTTCACGTCCATCCCCGTCTTCACGGCCGAAACAATTCCGTCCTTAACGCAAAGCCCATCGAGGGCGCTCGACGCCGCCAGGACCAACGGCCGCAAACAGTCGGTGCTCGCGAGGATGCCGAAGCGTCGCTGGTGGCTTGGCCTGTCCGCGTCATTGCGAGCAAACGAAGCAATCCAGCGTTCCCGCGTGCGGCTAGCAAAGCTGGTTGTTTCGCCGCCTCGCTCGTCGCAGTGACGCTATGGAAGCGGCTTGCGATCAGAGCTCCAGATACTTCTTCATTTCTGCGCGCAGGCCGTCGCGCAAATCGTCGCGGGCCATGCCGAAGGCGATGTTGGCGCGGAGGAAACCCGACTTGGAGCCGCAGTCGTGGCGCTCGCCCTCGAACTCCACGCCGTAGAATTTCTGCGTCTTTGAAAGACCGATCATCGCGTCGGTGAGCTGGATCTCGCCGCCGGCGCCGCGATCCTGCGTCTCGAGGATCTTGAAGATCTCCGGCTGCAGGATGTAGCGGCCGGTGATGGACAGGTTGGATGGCGCGGTTCCCTTCGGCGGCTTCTCCACCATGCCGTCGACCTCGAAGATCCGCCCCTCGCGTTTGCCCACGCCGCAGATGCCGTATTGATGGGTGAGTTCGTCGGGCACGGCCTCGACCGCGATCAGATTGGATTTTACATCGAGACTGCTGGCGGCCTCGATCATCTGCTTCAGGCAGCCTGGGGTGTTGAGCACCAGTTCATCGGGCAGCACCACCGCGAAAGGCTCGTCGCCGACGATATCGCGCGCGCACCACACAGCATGGCCGAGCCCGAGCGGCGCCTGCTGGCGGGTGAAACTCATGGCGCCGGCCTCGGGCTGGTTTGAGGCGAGGATGTCCTGCTCTGCCTTCTTGCCACGTGCCGCAAGCGTGGTGTCGAGCTCGAACATCCGGTCGAAATGATCCTCGATCACGCCCTTGTTCCGGCCGGTGACGAACACGAAATGTTCGATGCCGGCTTCTCTTGCCTCATCGACGACATATTGAATGAGAGGCTTGTCGACGATGGTCAGCATTTCCTTCGGCATTGCCTTGGTGGCGGGCAGGACACGGGTGCCGAGGCCGGCGACCGGAAAAACAGCTTTGCGTATTTTCATGGGAATTCGATAAGGCCTTGAGACTGTGTGTGGGTGTTCCAATGGGATTGTCGTAGCCGGTTTCGAGCCGGGAACAAAGGCGGATGTATGGTGCGACGAAAAGGCGACAAGCGGGGCCGGCCGCTGTTAAACTTGTAGAAACCGGGCGGGTCCTTTTTGTACATGCAAAGATTTGAGCGGACGGGTCAGGGAATTCAGCGAATGAAGCGGCGGACAACTCCTTCGACAATCGCGGGGGCGGGCGCGCTCGCGCTCGTGACCACCCTGCTGTTAGCGGTTCCGGTAACGGCCCAATCCTCGGGTGACGGGATTTCGAACTTCCTCGACAACCTGTTCTCTGCAAAGCAGGGCAACAATACGCCGCCGCCGCAGGCTGCCACCGGCTCGACGGGTCCGCTGCCCTGGAGCGGCGAGGACGGCGCCTCCGGCCATCCGCTGATGACGGCGAGCGCGATCCGCGAGGCAGCGGCCAATTTCGACAATTGCGTCGCCGGCATGTGGCCCGATGCGGCACGGCGCGGCATTTCGCAGGAGAGCTTTCGTCGCTTCACCGCGGGGCTGCAGCCCGATCTGCGCATCATGGATTTGATGGATTCGCAGCCCGAATTCACCAAGGCGATCTGGGACTATCTCGACATCCTCGTCAACGACAACCGTCTGGCCAAGGGCCGCGAGATTCTCGCCAGATACAAGGCCGAATTCGACGCGGTGGAAAAGGCCTATGGCGTCGACCGCTACATCATTGCTTCCATCTGGGGCATCGAGTCGAACTACTCGACGCAGATCGGCGACCGCAGCGTGCTGCAGTCCACCGCAACGCTCGCCTGCATCGGACGCCGGCAGAATTATTTCAAGGACGAGTTTCTCGTCGCGCTGGAAATCCTGCACCGCGGCGACCTCAGGCCCGAGCAGCTGCGCGGTTCCTGGGCCGGCGCGTTCGGTCCGACGCAGTTCATGCCGACCTCGTTCAAGCGCTATGCTGTCGATGCCGACGGCGACGGCCGCCGCGACGTCGTCGACAATCCCTATGACCTGATCGCCTCCACCGCGAACAATCTGAAGAAGGACGGCTGGCAGAGCGGCGCGAGTTGGGGCTACGAGGTGGTCATTCCCAAGGGATTCAATTTCATGCTGGCGGATCGCGCCAAGGCGATGACGCTGGCGCAATGGGACCAGCAGGGCGTCAGGCGCGCCAACGGCAAGCCGTTCCCGAACGCAGCCGATAAGGCCTACCTGCTGGCGCCGGCCGGCGCGGAGGGGCCCGGCTTCCTGATGCTGCAGAACTTTCGCGTGATCATGAAATACAACCCGGCGGAAGCCTATGCACTTGCCATCGGTCATTTTGCCGACCGCTTGCGCGGCGGGCCGCCCCTCGTGCAGGCTTGGCCGCGGCAGGAACGGGTGCTGTCGCGTAGCGAACGGCTGGAACTGCAGCAGCTCCTGGCGCAGCGCGGCCTCTACAAGGGCACGCCGGACGGCCAGTTCGGCGGCCTGACCAGAGAGGCGCTGCGCGCGTTCCAGACCTCGGCGGGTCTGCCGGCGGACGGATTCGCCAGGGCTGAGGTGCTGGAACGGCTCAGGGCTCGCTGATTCGGCTGGAGCGGCTCTCTTTCCTTTTGACCCGTTTCTTCCCGACCCGGTTCCGGTCAGGCTCGCGCAGCGAAGTAACCTTCAAAAACAATGATTTGGCCCTGCCCTTGACGGGCAGGCCGCCGGCCCGGTTTATGGGGGAAAATCCGCCCGCTTGCGGCCTTTTTCCGCTATCATTGTTGCCGTCCCTGACGCCCCTTGCCATCGAGCCGGATGCGAAAGCCGAAACCATTTTACCGCCTGCTGACCGAGAGCGGCCCGCTGACGGTGCTCGCGGTCGTCATTGCGCTTCTGGTCGGCATAGCCGGGCCAGCGTCGGCGCAGCTCTTCAATTTCGGCGGCTGGTCGCGCCCGGCCCCGCCCGGCTCCGGCGGTGGTGGCGGAGGCTGGTTCGGCAGCGATTTCTTCGCACCCTTCCAGCAGCCGCAGCAGCCCAAGCGGGTACAGGACTTTTCCAGGGCCCCGGCGCCTGAAAAGCGCGATCCCAATCTCATCCCCGAGCGCAACGTGCTCGTGCTCGGCGACGGCATGGCCGACTGGCTGGCCTACGGCCTGGAAGACGCCTACGCCGAGCGCCCCGACATGGGGGTGATCCGCAAGAACCGCACGACAAGCGGCCTGATCAGATATCAACTGCGCGGTGAGCCGGCGGACTGGACCGCGGCAGCCAAGCAGATTCTCGCAACCGAGAAGCCCGATGCCATCGTCCTCATGCTCGGCCTGAACGACCGCGCCGCCATCCGCGAGCCGGTTGCCGAGAAAACCGACAAGTCCACCGACAAGAACAAGAAGGAGGCCCGCAAGCCTGCCGATGCGAAGCAGGCGGCCAAACCCGACGCGGCGGCAAAGCCGGAAATGGCCAAGCCCGACGACAAGCCGGCCGATGATGAAGCCGACAGCGCCGAGAATGCCGATGCGCCGCCGGCCGCAGCGCCGGAAAGGACCGCGCGTTCCGCCAATGGACTTTACGAGTTCCGCGACGAGCGCTGGGTCGAGCTTTATGCAAAGAAGATCGAGGAACTGATCGCGGTCCTCAAGTCGAAGGGCGTGCCCGTGCTCTGGGTCGGGCTACCCGCGATCCGCGGCACCAAGGGCATCTCCGACATGCTGTTCCTCAACGCGCTGTACCGCGACGGCGCCGGCAAGGCAGGCATCACCTATGTCGACGTCTGGGACGGCTTCGTCGACGAGGGCGGCCGCTTCCTGATGAAGGGGCCCGACTTCGAAGGCCAGCCGCGCACGCTGCGTTCCTATGACGGCGTCTATTTCACCAAACCCGGCGCACGCAAGCTCGCGCACTATGTCGACCGTGAGATCACTCGCCTGCTCGCAGGCCGCTCCGGCCCGATCGCGCTGCCGAGCGAGCCGGCGACGCCTGACATCAATGCGGAGCCCGGCCAGCCCGCGCCACGCCCGATGGCAGGACCGATCGTCCCGCTGGTGGCGGCTTCCATCGGCACCGATCAGTTGCTCGGCGGCCCCGGCTCGCGGCCCGCGCCCGTCGATGCGCTGGCGGCGCGCACGCTGGTGAAGGGTGAGGCGCTGGCGCCGCCCGCAGGCCGCGCCGACGATTTCGTCTGGCCCCGCCGCGAGGTCGGCCGCGAACAGGCCAAGGGCGATCCGCCTGTCGCAAGCGTCGCTCCTGAAGGCACGGCCGCAACGCCCGCGGAGCGCCAACAGCATCCGCGCGCCCAGCCGGCACGGTCGCCTCAGCCCCAGCCGGCCATCGCCCAGCCGGGCCAGCCCGGACAGATCCTGCAGCCACAACAGAGACAGCAGCCGAGGCCGGCGCAGAATGCCACCCCGTCGTTCCCGTCGCTGCGCGAGCTCTTCGGCGGCTTCGGCAATAGCGCGCCTGCGCCGCGCCCGGCGCCGCCGCCCGGGGCACCGCGCCCGCCGGCCAATGTCGGCCCGTCGGCTGCGGTGCCGCCCGCCAATCCCACGCGCTGACGCAATCCGCGGCAAACTATCCGTAATATCGCCAGCGCCGCTGCGAACCTCGTGCCGGGCGCGTCATCATCAGCGCGAGCGTAAAGCCGATGCCGGCGGCAATCAGCAGCGAGCCGATCGGATTGTGGCGCACGGTCCCGGCTATGGCTTTCGAACTGCTCTGAAAGGTCTCACGCCCGGCGGCCGCAGCATCCTCGGCGTAACTGGCTGCGGCTTCACTGACGTCGCGCGTGGCATCCTTGACCTGGCCGTAGAGATTTTGCGCCATGCCAGCCACCTCTCGGGCGCGGCCGGAAGCCTGTGTCCTGGCGTCGCCGGCGAGATCGCCCGCTGCGCCCTCGACCTTGCCAGCAATATCATTCGCTGCGCCGGCGATTCGATCCTTGTCCATCGTATCCTCCCTGAGGGGTTCAGGGCAGGTAACCGTCAAGGCGGGCCGCGGGTTCCTCCTACAGGATGAGCCCGCCGTCAACGACGAGGGTCTGGCCGATGATGTAGGAGGACAGGGGCGATGCCAGAAACAGGGCGGCGCCCGCCATGTCCTCCGGCGTGCCGAGCCGCCGCAATGGAATCCGCTGCAGCGCGCCTTCCAGACGCTTCGGGTTTGCCGTGGTCACCTTGGTCATCTTGGTATCGACAAGTCCCGGCGCGATGCCGTTGACGCGGATGCCGTCCTCCGCCCAGGCCTCGCCCAGCGTGCGGGTGAGGCCCACCGCGCCGGTCTTGGACGCGTTGTAGGACGGATTGCCCACGGTGGAATGATAGGCCGCCGTCGAACTCACGATGATCAGCGTGCCCCGGCTTGCCGCGAGCATGTCGTGAAATTTCGTCGCGCAGGCCATCAGGCTCATCAGGTTGACCTCCATCACCTTGCGAAAGCCGTCCATCTGGAATTCGCCCCGCCGGTAGATCACCGCGCCCTGCGCCAGCACGAGAATGTCGAGCGCCTCGAATGCCGGCTTGAAGTTCTCCACCGCCGCCGGATCGCTGACATCGAGCTGCTGATAGTGCAGGCCTTCCAGGTGCGAGCCGTCCTCGGCCGAATAATCCGCGGCGCCGGCACGGGTGCCGCAGACATGAACCCGCGCGCCCCTGGCGCGAAAGGCCTGCGCGATGCCGTTGCCGATGCCGCTGGAGCCGCCGACCACCAGCACCTGCTTGCCGCTGAAATCCAGCTCGTTCATCGCGCCCTCCCTATCTTGTCAGCTTCGTTCGCCCATGATCTTTCCCGAAAAACCGGTACCTGTTCTTGCGGGGTGCGCGGTTTGACCTGTCTGCGGATCGATGCCAGCCTTGTCAACCTGCGCCACCAACCATTTTCCGTATCGCGAGCATTGCATGAACGAAGTGAAAAAACTCTCCCGCTCGGTGAAGGGCCTCACCGTTCTCGTCACCGGCGCGGCAAGCGGCATGGGCCGTGCCACCGCGCATGCCTTTGCCGATGAAGGCGCCAATGTCGCGGTCACCGATCTCACGGCCGAGGGCACTCACGCTGTGGCCGATGCGATCAACGCCGCGGGCGGAAAGGCAAAGGCATGGGCGCTCGATGTCGCCGATCCCAAGGCGATCATGTCCGTGGTCGACGACATCGCCGCGCATTTCGGCTCGCTCGATATCGTCATCAACAATGCCGGCCTGTCGCTGCGCACTGCGATCGACGGGGAGAATTATGAGGAGGCCTGGGCCAAGGCGCTGGCGGTGATGCTGACGGCGCATCCGCGCATCATCCGGGCGGCGCTGCCGTATCTGCGCAAGTCGAAATGCCCGCGGATCGTCAACATCGCTTCCACCGAGGCGCTCGGCGCGACCGCGACCAACAGCCCCTATTCTGCGGCAAAGGGCGGCGTCACCAGCCTGACGCGCTCGCTTGCGGTAGAGCTGGGCCGTGAAGGCATCACCGTGAACTGCATCTGTCCGGGCCCGATCCGCTCGGCGATCACGGAACGGATTCCAGAGGAGCACAAGACGATCTACGCCAAGCGACGCACGGCGCTCGGCCGCTACGGCGATCCCGAGGAGGTCGCCCACATGACGCTGAGTCTGTGCCTGCCAGCGGCTTCCTTCCTGACCGGCGCCGTCATTCCCGTGGACGGAGGGCTCATGGCGCGGAACGCATGACTGTCGAGGCCCGAGTTCGTTGACATCGCCTGCTTCGGGAGTAGCCTTTCCCAAAAACAGATAGCAGGGAGAGCAGTGCCATGGCCTTGGCTATCCGCCAGTTGCACAAGCATTTTGTCGGCGAGGTGTCCGGCCTCGATTTGCGTCAGCCGCTCACCAAGGAGCAGGCGCGCGAGGTCGAGGCGGCGATGGACAAATACGCGGTGCTGGTATTCCACGACCAGGACATCACCGACGAGCAGCAGCTGGCATTTGCGCTGAATTTTGGCGAGCGCGAGCAGGCTCGCGGCGGCACCGTGGTGAAGAAGGAAGATTACCGCCTCACCACCGGGCTGAACGACGTCTCCAATCTCGGCAAGGACGGCAAGCCCCTTGCCCGCGACAGCCGCGCCCATTTGTTCAATCTCGGCAATTGCCTCTGGCATTCCGACAGTTCGTTCCGGCCGATCCCGGCAAAATTCTCGCTGCTGTCGGCGCGGGTGGTGAACCCGAAGGGCGGCAACACCGAATTCGCCGACATGCGCGCGGCCTATGATGCGCTTGACGAGGAGACCAAGGCCGAGATCGAGGACATGATCTGCGAGCACTCGTTGATGTATTCGCGCGGCTCGCTCGGCTTCTTCGACTACACCGACGAGGAGAAGGAGATGTTCAAGCCGGTGCTGCAGCGTTTGGTGCGCACGCACCCCGTGCACGGCCGCAAGTCGCTGTATCTCTCCTCGCATGCCGGCGCCATCCAGGGCATGAGCATGCCGGAGGGGCGGCTTATCCTGCGCGATCTCAACGAGCACGCCACGCAGAGCGAGTTCGTCTACGTCCACAAGTGGAAGCTGCATGACCTCGTGATGTGGGACAACCGCCAGACCATGCACCGCGTGCGCCGCTACGATCAGTCGCAGCCCCGAGACATGCGACGCGCGACGGTCGCCGGAACCGAGCCTACGGTGGCGCAACAGGCGGCGGAGTAAGCTGACCTTCGCAGGATGCGTTTGCTGCTGCCGCTACGCGTGCCCCGCATCGCCCGACAGCATGCCTGGGTCGATGCCGATCTTGCGCAGCGCGCGAGGGTATTTTTCCTCGACGGCGCTGCCGAACACGAGGTCGGGATCGGCGGCGCAATGCAACCAGCCGTTGTGCTGGATCTCGGTTTCCAATTGCCCCGGCGCCCAGCCAGCATAGCCCAGCGCGAGGATGGCATGTTTGGGGCCCGCGCCCTTCGCGATCGCCTTCAGGATGTCGACCGTCGCGGTGAGGCAGATGTCGTCATCGATCCGCAGCGTCGCATCCTGGATGAAGAAGTCGCTGGAATGCAGCACGAAACCGCGGCCGGTGTCGACCGGACCGCCCTTCAGCACCTGCATCGGCTCGGCATGGTCGGGCACCTTGATCTGATCGGCGCTCTTGATGATGTCGAGTTGCATCAGAAGCTGCGGAAAATCGATGCTCCCTGCGGGATGATTGACGATGATCCCCATGGCGCCCTCGGCGGAATGCGCGCACAGGTAAATCACCGAGCGCTCGAAGCGAGGATCGCCCATCACGGGCATCGCGATCAGCATCTGGCCGTCGAGATAACCCTCGTCCGGGGTATTGTCCCCGATGCCGGCACTGCGGACCGGACTCTTCGGTGCTTTTTTGCCTTCAGGACTCATCCGCAAAGGCCTCTCATCCACTCTGCCATCCTGATATTGGGTGGCGCATCTGTCAATCAAGCTTGATGTCACGCATCACAAGCAATTCAATGGTTTGCGTCGCACCCAAACGTTAAAGACGTCCCATGAACGCCATTGTTCCCTCCCGCGCCGCATTTGGCCTTGCCGCCACATTATTTGCCGCTTCGCTGGCGAGCGCGGCCAGGTGCGAGGATGCCTCGCCCTGGCAGCGCGACGCGTATTCGGCGGTGCGGCTGCTGGCGGGATCGCGGAGCAGCGGCGTGCTGCTCGGCGGTATTGCCATCCAGCTGCAGGATGGATGGAAAACCTATTGGCGCACAGCCGGCGATTCCGGCGTTCCGCCGCGCATCGATTTCTCCAAGTCGGACAATGTCGAAGCGGTGACGGTTTTGTGGCCGGCGCCGATGAAGTTCGACGACGGCGCCGGGGGCTTTTCGCTCGGCTACAAGAAACAGGTTGTGCTGCCGCTACGCATCGTGGCGAAGAATAACGACAAGCCGGTGACGCTGCGCCTCCACATCGACTATGCCGTCTGCGAGAAGATCTGCATCCCCGTCGAGGCCTCGAGCGAGCTGACCTTCTCCAGCGTTGCGAGCACCGAAGACGGCAATCTTGCCGCCGCGCTCGACAGCGTTCCGAAGCCGGCCAATGTCGGCGACCCTTTCCCGGTAACTATTCGCGACGTCAGGCGCGAGGGCGCGACAACCGTGCAGGTCGACGTCGCTGCGCCCGAAGCGAAGGAGGTCAGCCTGTTCGTCGAGGGCCCGACGCCGGACTGGGCGCTGCCGATCCCTAAACTGCTGGCGAACAGCCCACCCGGCGTGAAGCGCTTTGCCTTCGAGCTCGAAGGCCTGCCGCCGGGAGCCAAAGCCGACGGCGCCGCGCTGAAGCTCACGCTGGTAGGCGGCGAACGGGCGTATGAGTTCAATGTGAATTTGGACTGACCCGAACGGTCGGACACCCCGGGCAATGCGTCAGCATCACCCTCGGATGCGCAATTGCGGATCGAAGTCTCTCGACATTTCCGGTTCGCTCGCCTTGCTCGCGCCGCGGGAACTAAAGCCGGGCCACCAAATCTTAACGGTTCGTTGATAGACCCGGCGATAGCCGCGCGCCTTCGCGGCATTTCCGAGGACGACACCCGCCGTGGCCGTGATGGATAGCCGATCTGCAACCGCTTCGCCTGCAGGCATTGTCGCGCGAGTGAAGTCCCTGATCGGCGGCGGGTCCAGCGAAGCTTCGGTTACCAACCGTCTCGCCGCCACCATCTTCATCATCCGCCTCGTCAGCGCCGTCATGGCCTACGGCTCGCAAATCCTGCTGGCGCGCTGGATGGGCACATCCGATTATGGCGTCTATGTCTATGTCTGGACCTGGGTGCTGCTGCTCGGCAGCATGATGGATTTCGGCATCTCGGCGGCCGCACAGAAGCTCATTCCGGAATATCGCACCCGCGGCGAACACGCGATGCTGCGCGGCTTTCTCTCCGGCAGCCGTTGGCTGACCTTTACGGTGTCCTCCGCCGTCGCGCTGCTGCTGGCCGGTCTCGTCCGGCTGCTGTCACCCTGGATCGATGCGGCGACGACCGTGCCACTCTATATCGGCTGCGCAACGCTGCCGGCCTTCGTAGTCGCCAACACGCAGGACGGGATCGCTCGCTCGCATGACTGGATGCGGCTCGGGCTGATGCCGCAGTTCATCGTGCGGCAGACGCTGATCATCGGCTTCACAGCCGGCGCCTTCGTGCTCGGCCTCGATCTGGGCGCCACCGCCGCCATGCTAGCGAGCTTCGCCGCGGTGTGGCTTGCGATGCTCGGGCAGTTGGTCGTGCTCAACCGGCGCCTCGCCGGCCATGTCGAGCCGGGGGCAAAAACCTACGACGTGCGCGGCTGGCTGGCGGTGTCGCTGCCGATCCTGATGGTCGAGGGTTTCTACCTGCTGCTCTCCTATACCGACGTGCTGATCTTGCAGCAGTTCCGCTCGTCCGAGGAAGTCGGCATCTATTTCGCCGTCGTGAAAACGCTGGCACTCGTCTCCTTCATCCACTACGCGATGTCCGCGACCACCGCGCATCGCTTTGCCGAATACAACGCGCAGGGCGACAAGGAACGGCTGTCGGCCTATGTCACCCATGCGATCCAGTGGACGTTCTGGCCCTCGCTTGCGGCGACGCTGCTGCTGCTGGCATTCGGCAAGCCGCTGCTCTGGCTGTTCGGTCCGCAGTTCGTAGTCGGTTACGACATCATGTTCATCGCCGCGATCGGCCTTCTCGTGCGCGCGGCGATCGGTCCCGTCGAGCGGCTGCTCAACATGCTCGGCCACCAGCACATCTGCGCGCTAGCCTATGCGCTGGCCTTTGTGATGAACCTTGTATTGTGCGTGGCGCTGGTGCCGCGCTGGGGCGGCCATGGCGCAGCGGCCGCGACCACGATCGCGCTCGCCTTCGAGACCGTGCTGCTGTTCGCCATCGTCCGCCGCCGCCTCGGCCTGCACGTGCTGGCGTTTGGAAGGAAATAACTGGGCTCCTTTCGCCCCGCGCCGCAGAAGCGATTCTCGCCCCGGTTCCACGCCGCGCCCTGAAATACCCTATTTCGCCGGTTCCATTGCGGTGTCACGCACCCCGCCACATATCTGGAAACGCAATCAACGAACCGTGGAAATGATCGATCCGCTCTACGTCGCGTCGGGATTCGGCGTCGGCCTGCTGGTGGGAATGACCGGCGTCGGCGGCGGCTCGCTGATGACGCCGCTGCTGATCCTGCTGTTCGGCATTCACCCGACGACGGCCGTCGGCACCGACCTGCTTTATGCATCGGCGACCAAGACAGGCGGCATGCTGGTCCACGGACTCGGTCGCAGCATCTACTGGCCGGCCGTGATGCGGCTTGCCTGCGGCAGCCTGCCTGCAAGCGCGGCGACGCTGCTGATGATGTGGCAGCTCAATCTCGATGCGTCGGCGCAGCGCAGTGTCGTCAACCTGGTGCTATCTTTTGCGCTTCTGCTGACCGCTGCGTCGCTGATCTTCCGCAGGGCGATCATGGAGCGCTATCGCGGCCGCCTCGAGCGCTTCGACGAGAAGACGAAGGCGATGGCCACCGTGGCGACCGGTGCAGCACTCGGCATCCTGGTTACGATTTCCTCGGTCGGCGCCGGCGCCGTCGGCGTGACCGCGCTGCTCCTGCTCTACCCGCGCCTGCCGATGGCAACCATCGTTGGCTCCGACATCGCGCATGCGGTGCCGCTGACGCTCGTGGCAGGCGCCGGGCACTGGGCTCTGGGCTCGGTCGACTGGTCGCTGATGGGCGTGCTGCTGATGGGCTCCCTGCCCGGAATCGTGATCGGCAGCTATTGCGCGCTGCGCGTGCCCGAGACAGTGCTGCGCCTGACGCTCGCCACCGTGCTGATCCTGGTCGCCGCAAAGATAGGCATGCAGGAATTTCAGCTATCGTCGTCGACGATCACCGCGTTGTCGGGCGTGAGCCACTGATTTAGCCATCCCTGTGTCACCCGCTTATAGGGGTGACACAGAATTGCGCAGAGAAGTTAGTCGAGAATCGACAGGCCGCCGCCCGCCTGATGCCCCGCTGCGCGAGGCACGAAAGCTTGTGCATTGAGAGAGCCTCGTCCTACTCCGCGGTCCAGCCGCCGTCGATCGACAGGTTCGCCCCGGTGATCTGGGCGGCGTCATCGCCGCACAGGAACAGCGCGAGGGCTCCGACCTGCTCCGCGGTCACGAATTCCTTGGTGGGCTGTGCTTCCAGCAGCACGTCCTTGATGACCTGGTCCTTGGTCATGTTGCGCGCCTTCATGGTGTCGGGGATCTGCTTCTCGACCAGCGGCGTCCAGACATAGCCGGGGCTGATGCAGTTACAGGTGATCTTGAACGTGGCGAGTTCCAGCGCCACCGTCTTGGTCAGGCCGGCAATCCCATGCTTGGCCGAGACATAGGCCGACTTGAAGGGCGAGGCGACCAGCGAGTGCGCGGAGGCCGTATTGATGATGCGGCCCCAGCCGCGCTTCTTCATCAGCGGCACGGCGGCGCGGATGGCGTGGAACGCCGCCGACAGGTTGATGGCGATGATGGCGTCCCACTTCTCGATCGGGAACTCCTCGATCGGAGAGACGAACTGGATGCCGGCATTGTTGACGAGGATGTCGACGCTGCCGAAGGTCTTGTCGCCGAGCGCGATCATCTCGGCGATTTCGGCCGGCTTGGTCATGTCGGCCGGTGAATGCACCGCACGGACCTTGAAATCGGTTTCGATGCCGGAGCGCTCGCGCTCGATATCGGCCGGCGCGCCCATGCCGTTGAGAACGATGTTGGCGCCTGCACCGGCGAACGCGCGCGCGATCGCCAGTCCAATGCCGCTGGTCGAACCGGTCACCACCGCCGTCTTGCCTGTCAATGAACCCATATTGTTCACTCCTTTTTTGCGGCGGCGCCTTCGCCGTCCCGCGTTAGATCGTAGGTCATCATGGTCTCGCCGTGCTGCGGCCGTTCCAGCCAATCCTTGTGCTTCATCGACATATGCACGTCGCGTACGCCCGCGTTCCAGTGCTCGACCACGCCGATATGGGAGAAATCGTAATCCTTCGAGCTGGATTCGTGGTTCTTGCTGCGGTAGATCAGGTGCACCACGGTGACCGTGTTCTCCTTCGCAGCCTCGCGCAGATATTCGACCGAGGGATCGTTCTTCAGATAATCCGGCAGCTTGCCAATGAGATCACGCAGCGCCATGCGGGAATTGTGGAGCTGCCTGTTCTTGTCGGTGTTCATTCGCGTGCGGCTGGAATAGCGGATGTCCTTTTCGCGCTCGGCGGCTTCCAGCAGCGTGGTCGGCAGGTCGCCGCGTGCGGAAAACAGGTCGACCTGGAAGATCAGGAGGTCACGTCTCCTCTCCTCTTCCAGGACGTAATCCAGCGGCGTGTTGGAGGCGATGCCGCCGTCCCAGTAATACTCGCCCTCGATCAGGACGGCGGGAAAGCCGGGCGGCAGCGCGCCGGAGGCCATAATGTGCTCGGGCCCCATCTTCTTGCCGAGTTTCTTGAACTCGTAATTGTCGAAATATCTGAAATTGCCCGACGTGACACCGACCGCTCCGACCGAGAGCCGCGTCTTCAGATCATTGATGCGATCGAAGTCGACCAGACCCTCCAGGGTCTTCTTCAAGGGCGCGGTGTCGTAATAGCTGAGTGCCGAGCACGTGCCGGCGGGCCACAGCGGCGCGGGCGGGAAGCGCGGGGTGAAGAAGCCGGGTACACCGAACGTCGCGATGATCGCCGCACTGGTCTCGTTGAACAGCGAGCGGGCGTGGTCGCCGGGCACGACCGGATTCCAGGATACCGGCTGGGACACCAAATTCCAGAACTCCTTCAGCCGCTCGACGCGCTTTTCGCGCTCGTTGCCCGCGATGATCGCAGCGTTGACGGCGCCGATCGAGATGCCGGCGATCCATTCCGGCTCGAAATCATGGTGGCAGAGCGCCTGATAGGCCCCGGCCTGGTAGGAGCCAAGCGCGCCGCCGCCCTGCAGGACCAGAACGCGCTGCGCCATGGTGGGCGTCGTCGTTGGAAAGGAAGTAGAACTATCCATGGTGACCCGCCGATGAGAGAGCCATGCCGGCCGCACGGTGGCGGCTGTTCGAAGTGGCGTCAATCGGCGAGAGCGGACCCGAAATCAAGACTGATTTATTTGGCATCCGTTGATGCAAGGATGAGCGTCCAAAACACCTTGTATTTCGTGTTCGGAGCATAACTGGCGGCGATGCCCAGTTTTGTGACATCCCGGCTGAGCATATTGGCCCGGTGCGGCGGGGAATCGCGCCAGCCGGAAAAGGCCTCAGCCAGGGTGTGGTATCCCGCAGAGACGTTCTCGACCGCCGAGGTGGCAGGATAGCCGGAGCTGCTGAGCCGCTTGGCCAACGGCCCCTTCACGTCATGGTCGAGCTTGTTGCGGCTGGCCATCGCCATGGCCTGGGCCTCCGCGACCTTCATGAGATCGGGGTCGACCACGACTTTGCCGAGCCCATTGTTCTGGCGGTATTGCGAGATGATGGAGGCTGCGGCCTGCGGATCGAGCGTGGCTCCGCCATTGGCCATGGACAAGTACATGGCTGGCTGGTCCGGCTGGCGGCTGTCGGACATGCAGCCGGAAAGCGCCAGGAGCGCCGTGATGGCGAAGATCGCCCGCATGATCGGAAATCACCCCAAGAGGTCAGGCCGCCGTTGTTGCATACGAACAGTGGCTGAAAAGTGAACGGAGGGGCGATTTGGCGTCATTCCGGGGCGTGGTAACCATCGTCGTTACGTCGTCATTCCGGGATGGTCCGAAGGACCAGACCCGGAATCTAGAGATTCCGGGTTCGGCTCTTTGAGCCGCCCCAGAATGACGCGGCCGTCACACCTACTCCTGCGCGGCAAAAATCCGGTAGCGCCTGGGCTGCAGGCTCACGGCATCGCCGGGCTGGAGCTCCCGGTCGCGCGGGGCGTCGATCTCGATCACCGTGTTGCCCTCGCTGCCGCACAGGGCGATCTCGGCGCGCTGGATCGGCCCGAAGGTACGCACATGTCTTACCGAGCCTTCCAATGAGCCGCTGCCGGCCGGACCGACCTGCATGTCATGGCGGCGGACGAACAGCCTTGCCGCGCCGGGAGCGTAGCCATTGGCCTTGATGTTCAGCGCCTTGCCCTCGAGCCGCACGCCGCCGTCGCGCACTTCCACCGGCAGCACGATGGACTCGCCGATGAATCCGTGCACGAAGGCGGTGGCCGGATTGTCATAGACATCGCCGGGCGTACCGACCTGCTCGATGCGGCCCTTGTCCATGACCACGACGCGGTTGGCGACTTCCAGTGCCTCTTCCTGGTCGTGGGTGACGAATATCGAGGTAACGTGGATTTCCGAATGCAGCGAGCGCAGCCATTGCCGCAGCTCCTTGCGCACCTTGGCATCGAGCGCGCCAAACGGCTCATCGAGCAGCAGAATGCGCGGCTCGATGGCGAGCGCCCGCGCCAGGGCGATGCGCTGGCGCTGGCCGCCGGAGAGCTGGCTCGGATAGCGGTCGGACAGCCAATCGAGTTGCACGAGATCGAGCAGCTCTTTCACGCGCGCGCGGATCGCGGCCTCGTCCCTGCGGATGCCGCGCGGCTGAACGCGCAGGCCGAAGGCGACGTTCTCGAACACCGTCATGTGGCGGAACAGCGCGTAATGCTGGAACACGAAGCCGACATGGCGCTCGCCGGCGCCGCGCGACAGCGCATTCTCGCCGTCGAAGGAGACTTCGCCGGAATCCGGCCAGTCGAGGCCGGCGATGATGCGCAGCAGCGTGGTCTTGCCGGAGCCGGACGGGCCCAGCAGCGCCACCAGCTCACCGTCGGCGACCTTGAGGTCGACCTTGTCGAGCGCGGCGAAATCGCCGAACTTCTTGGTGAGGTTCTTGACTTCAATCGTCACTCGGCACCTGTCCTTCGTCCAGCCGCCGTTCCAGGATCGTCTTGGCCACCAGCGTAATCAACGCCAGCATGGCAAGTAACGATGCAATGGCGAACGACGCCACGAACTGATATTCGTTGTAGAGGATCTCGACAAGCAGCGGCATGGTATTGGTCTCGCCGCGGATATGGCCCGACACGACCGACACCGCGCCGAACTCACCCATCGCGCGTGCGTTGCATAACAGCACGCCATAGAGCAGGCCCCATTTGATATTGGGCAAAGTGACGCGGAAAAAGGTCTGCAGTCCTGACGCGCCGAGCGAGATCGCCGCTTCCTCCTCCTGCGTGCCCTGTTCCTGCATCAGGGGGATCAGTGCGCGCGCGACGAAGGGAAAAGTCACGAAGATGGTGGCGAGCGCCATGCCGGGAACCGCGAAGAGGATGCGGATGTCGTGCGCCTGCAGCCAGGGACCGAGGAACCCCTGCGCGCCGAACAGCAGCACGAAGACGAGACCGGAGATCACGGGGCTGACCGAGAACGGCAGGTCGATCAGCGTGACCAGGAAGGTCTTGCCGGCGAAATCGAATTTGGCGATCGCCCAGGCCGCGATGATGCCGAAGACCAGGTTGAGGCTGACGGAGATGGCGGCGATCAGCAGCGTCAGCCTGATCGCCGCCAGTGCTTCCGGCTCGGCGAGCGCGGCGAAGTAGGCTCCGACGCCGCGGGAAAACGCCGAGGCAAACACCACAACCAGCGGAAGCACGACAAAGACCAGCAGGAACAGCACCGCAAGCGCGACGATCACGAAGCGGATCACGCCGGGCTCGGTGTGCACGCCGTCGCGCTGGGGCGTGTAGGTGAGAGCTTGAGGAGCGCTCATCGTCGCCTCAATGCGCGGGGATTCGCGTCTGCGCCCAGCGTTGCAGGCGGTTGACGGCAAAGATAATGACGAACGATGCGATCAGCATGACGACCGCAATCGCGGTGGCGTCGGCATAGCGGAATTCGGACAGGCGGATTACGATCAGCAGCGGGGCGATCTCGGAGACATTGGGCAGGTTTCCGGCGATGAAGATCACCGAGCCGTATTCGCCGACGGCGCGCGCAAACGCCAGCGCAAACCCGGTGAGCAGCGCCGGGATCAGGCTCGGCAGGATGACGCGAAACACCGTGTGCCAGCGGTTGGCCCCGAGCGAAGCGGCCGCCTCCTCGATCTCGACGTCGAGGTCGAGCAGCACCGGCTGCACCGTTCGCACCACGAAGGGAATGCCGATGAAGATCATGGCGATGAAGATGCCGACCGGCGTGAACGCGACCTTGATGCCGAGCTCGGCGAGTGGCGCCCCGAGCCAGCCCTTCTGCGCGAACAGCTGCGTCAGCGCGATGCCCGCCACCGCGGTCGGCAGCGCAAAGGGAATATCGACAATGGCGTCGAACAGCCGCCGGCCCGGAAAGCGGTAGCGCACCAGCGCCCACACCACGATCGTTCCCATCACCAGGTTGACGCAGGCGGCCGCAAACGACAGGCCGAAGGAAACCTTGAGCGCATTGAGCGTGCGGCGGCTGGTAATGATGGTCCAGAACTGCTCGAAGGAAAGCTCGAACGACTTCAGAAACAGGCCGGCCAGCGGGATCAGGATGATGACGGAGAGCCAGGTCAGGGTCAGCCCCATGGTGAGACCGAACCCCGGCAAGGTGCTGCGCCTCTGCGCCACTCCGTTCACGACATCCCCCGCCTCGTTGCGGTCGCGTCAGTTCTTGTAGATCTGGTCGAAAATGCCGCCCTCGCCGAAGTGTTCCTTCTGCGCCCTGGTCCAGCCGCCGAACACGTCATCGATGGTGAACAATTCCACCTTTGCGAAAAACTTCTCATATTCCTTCGCGACCTCGTTGTCGCGCGGACGGTAAGAGTTGCGTGCGGCAATTTCCTGACCCTCCCTGCTGTACCAGTACTTCAGGTAGGCCTCGGCAACCGCGCGCGTGCCCTTCTTGTCGGCGACCTTGTCGACAATGGCGAGCGGCGGCTCGGCGAGAATCGACAGCGGCGGGGCCACGATCTCGAACTTGTCCTTGCCGAATTCGCGCTGGGCGAGGAACGCCTCGTTCTCCCAGGCGAGCAGCACGTCCCCGACGCCGCGCTCGACGAAGGTGACGGTCGAGCCGCGCGCCCCGGTATCCAGCACCGGCACGTGCTTGAATAGCTCGGCAACGAACTGCTT
>JAEZEU010000585.1 GCA_023432885.1 Pseudomonadota bacterium
CCGATTGCGGTTCGCCATCCGCAGAGCGGACTTCTTCTGGCGGTAAGCCGGAAGGCTGTTGTTAGGCGGCTGCTGATAGCCCGGGAGGAATCCGTAGCCGTGCCAGCGTGGCGCCGGTCGTTTTTGAGCCGGGTCAGCCGACGCTACAACCGGCAGCAGCGATACGACGATCGCAATCGACAAGCATGCGAGGCGAAACATAATCAGAGATATCTCCGTCCGGCGTGTTGGGGGTCAATTCGAATCCGAGTGCATCGCCGAGCGCGTTACGATGTTCTGCGTTCCACTGGCGGATAGTACTGCGGTGCTTCGGCCCGGTCGTACATTCCGTAGTCGCGCATGACCTCGAGAACGCGGAAATACTCGGTCGTCGGGTCGGCGAAGAGCCGGGCTCCAAGCTCGATCCCGGATTGCGGGTCCGGCACATCGATCAGATGCGCGAAATAGCCGTCGCGGTAGACGCTTTCGAACGCATCGCGCCGCCAATCGATTTCCACGGGAAGTTTGGCGCTCTTCGATTCGGCGGCCAACACATAAGTCGGCCGGCGTCGCGCCGGATCGTTGTAGGGTGTGCGTCGTTCCGGCTGCCAGACCGGCTTTCCCTGCCGTGCTTCGTGGATGACCTGAGCGATGCGGATGCGATAGTCCGAAAAGACCTTTTCGCGGCCGATCTCCTGCACCTTGTGGTGCTGGCCATGGACTCGCCAGGCTGTCAGCGCGGCCTCGTCCTGCCAGATCTGGTACGACAGCAGCAGATTGTCGCGCGTCAGGCTCCTGAAGCGGTCGATGAACAGACAACCGCCGATGGCGTCGAGCTCGGGCCGGAGGGAAGCCGCGAGATTCAAGTATTGATCCCGATGCCCTTCCCTCGTCTGAACTTCAAAGAACAAGCCGATCATTGCAGTTCCTCCGTCCGAGACTATCCCGCGCTATCCAGCGTCAACTGCATCCCGTCATGCCCGGGAACGACGCCCTCCGGCAGGCTCCGCCGCAGCACATCGTAATCCAGGTCGGAATGCATGTTGGTGAGCACGGCACGCCTCGGCTTGAAGCGCGCGATCCAGGACAGCGCGTCGTCGACGGAAAAATGGCTGGGATGCGGCGCATAGCGCAGGCCGTCGACGATCCAGAGATCAAGTCCCTCGAGCGCGGGCCAACTCTCTGCGGGAATGTCGCTGAGATCGGGTGTGTAGGCGGCATTGCCGATGCGATAGCCGAGCGCGGGGATATGCCCGTGTTGCAGGTTGAAGGCGGTCAGCGTGATCGCGCCGCCCTTCCCCGGGATTTCCTGGCGCTCGCCGGCTTCGATCGAATGGCGGGTCAGGATAGGCGGATAATCGCTGCCTTCGGGCGAGATGAAGCAGTAGGAGAAGCGCGCCATGATGTCTTTGGCGGTCGACTGGTTGAAATAGGTCGGAATGCGCTTGCGCTGGTGCAGCACCACCGAGCGCAGATCGTCGATTCCGTGGGTCTGGTCGGCGTGCTCATGGGTCAGGAACACCGCATCGATGTGATCGACCGCGGCGTCTATCAGTTGCTCGCGCAAGTCCGGCGATGTGTCGATAACCACCCGGGTGACGCCCTCGCCCGACCTCCGCTCCGCCAGCAGCGAACAGCGGCGGCGGCGGTTCTTGGGATTGTTGGGATTGCAATGACCCCAGCCCAGCGCCGGGCGCGGCACGCCGGCGGAGGAGCCACAGCCAAGGATCGTCAGAGTCAGTGTCATGCCGCGGCCTTTGCCGCTGGCACCTTGGAAAACAGACGAAAAAAGTTTTCCGTGGTCTGTCGCGATATTTCATCAATGCTGACGCCGCGCACCTCCGCCAGCACGCGCGCCACCTCGACCACGTAGGACGGCTCGTTGCGCTTGCCGCGGTGCTTTCCGGGTGCCAGATACGGCGCATCGGTTTCCACCATGATGCGGTCTGCGGGCAATTCGGCGGCGAGTGCGCGAAGCGCGTCAGACTTCTTGAAGGTCAGGATGCCCGTGAAGGAAATCGACAGACCCAGACCGATCGCCTTCATCGCAAGCTCACGCCCTCCGGTGTAGCAATGCAGCACGGCCTTGAATGGTCCCTTTGTCACCTCCTCCTCGAGGATGCGGCCGCAATCCTCGTCCGCCTCGCGGGTATGGATCACCAGCGGCAGGCCGGTGGCGCGAGCCGCCGCGATGTGGGTGCGAAAACCCCGCTCCTGCGCCTCCCGCGATCCGTGCTGGTAGAAATAGTCGAGCCCTGCCTCGCCCAGTGCGACGACCTTCGGATGCCTTGTCAGCTCGATCAGCTCGCTTGCGGGAATGCCATCTTCCTCATCGGCTTCGTGCGGATGGGTGCCGACGGAGCAATAGACATTCGCAAAGCGCTCGGCGATCGCCAGCAAGTCGGCCTGTTTTCTCACCCTCGTTGAGATGGTGACGATGCGCCCGACGCCCGCTGCCTCCGCGCGCGCAACAATGGCGTCGAGGTCCTCGGCAAAATCCTTGAAATCGAGGTGGCAGTGGCTGTCGACGAGCATTTTCTATTCGTTGTTGGTTGGCTCTTTCGGCTCGATATAACGTGGGAATACGCCAACCGGCGCCGGCAGACTTGTTCCGGGCGCGATGCGCCTTGTGCCGCCGAGCGCTGCGAAATTGCGCTCGCTTGCGGGAACGCCGAGGCCGTCGAGCAGCTTGTCGGCGGACGCCGGCATCACCGGCAGCGCCAAAATCGCGATCTGACGCACGACTTCGGCGGTGACATAGAGCACCGTCTTCTGCCGCGCCGGATCGGTCTTCGCCAACGCCCATGGCGCCTCGCCTGCGAAATAACGGTTGGCTTCGGCAACCACGGCCCACACGACGTTGAGCCATTGGTGGATCTGCTGCGTTGCCATCGCGGTACGTGCAAGTGCAATCATCCCGTCGGCCTGCGCCAGGATCGCCTTGTCGTTGTCGGAGAATTCGCCAGGCTCCGGCAGCACGCCGCCAAGCTGCTTTGCGATCATCGACAGCGAGCGCTGCGCGAGATTGCCAAGGTCATTGGCGAGATCGGCATTGATGCGCGAGACGATGGCCTCGTGGTTGTAGTTTCCGTCCTGGCCAAACGCCACTTCGCGTAGGAAGAAGTAGCGGATCTGGTCGACACCATACTGGTCGGCCAGGTTGAAGGGATCGACGACATTGCCGACCGACTTCGACATCTTCTCGCCCCTGTTGAACAGGAAACCATGGGCATAGACGCGTCTGGGCAGTTCGATGCCTGCCGACATCAGGAATGCCGGCCAGTACACCGCGTGAAAGCGAATGATGTCCTTGCCGATGATGTGCAGGTCGGCCGGCCAGAAGCGCCAGTGCGGATCGCTTTCGTCGGGAAAGCCGACGCCCGTGATGTAATTAGTCAGCGCGTCGACCCAGACATACATCACGTGCTCGGGGTCGTGCGGCACCTTCACGCCCCAGTCGAAGGTGGTGCGCGAGATCGAGAGATCCTTCAGCCCGCGCTTGACGAAGCTGATCACTTCATTGCGGCGCGAGTCCGGCCCAATGAAATCGGGCTGGCTCTCATAGAGCGCCAGCAGCTTGTCCTGATAGGCCGACAGGCGGAAGAAATAGGTTTTCTCCTCGACCCATTCGACCGGCGTACCCTGCGCGCCGCGCCGGATATTGTCCTCGCCGACGGTGGTCTCGTCTTCGGCGTAGTAGGCCTCGTCGCGCACCGAATACCAGCCGGCATAGGTGTCGATATAGATATCGCCGTTCTGCTGCATGCGATTCCAGATCGCCTGGCTGGAGCGGTGATGTTGGCTTTCGCTGGTGCGGATGAAGCGGTCGAAGGAGACGTTGAGCCGTTCATCCATTGCCCTGAAGCGGCCGGAATTGCGGGTCGCGAGGTCAGCCGTTTCCAGCCCCTCCGCTTGCGCGGTCTGCACCATCTTCAACCCGTGCTCGTCGGTCCCGGTTAGGAAGAACACGTCCTTGCCGTCGAGCCGCTGGAAGCGCGCCAGCGCATCGGTCGCGATCGCCTCATAGGCGTGGCCGATGTGCGGCTGGCCGTTCGGATAGGCGATGGCGGTCGTGATGTAGAAGACGTTGCCGCGCGACGCCACGGGCGCAGGCGCGGCGACAGGCGCCGGCTGTGCAACCGGCGCAGGTTTGGCCTTCGGTGCAGCCGCCTTGGGTGCAGCCGTCTTGGGTGCAGCCGTCTTGGGCGCCGCCGGCTTTGGCGCAGCTGAGGCCGGCGGTGCCTTTTTGGCTTTCGGCGCGGAGGTTGATTTGCGAGCCTTGGCTTTCTTCGCAGGCTTCGCGGCGGACTTCCTGGCGGCTTTCTTTCCAGCCTTTTTCGCGGCCGGCCTCTTCGCCGCCTTTTTGGTCTTCCTGGCGGCTTTCTTCGCCTTCTTTGCGACGGCCTTCTTGGCGCGCTTCTTCGTGGCCGCGGCCGTCACCTTCTTCGCCTTCTTCTTCGAAGATTTCGCCTTCTTGGCCACCACGAATTCCTTATGTCGCCTGAAACGGGAGTATCCGGGAACGATTCGCTGATCTAGCGCGTCGCTTCTGCGAGCTGCGAAAAGACCGAGAAAACAAAGGGCTTTCGCTCGAGATTGTAGTCTGCGGTATCGCGCGCCGCGCGGGCGATCTTTTCCCATACCTCCGCCAGCCGTGCAAGGCGCGGCAGGTTCGCATTGGCGTCGGAATCGGTGCGCAGGCGCCCGCTGATCCAGCGTTCCACGCCTTCGACGAAGGCCGCGAGCGCAACGCGGTCGCTGAGGGGAAGCTGCTCGCCGAGCGCATGTAATTCGCGCGGATCAACGCGGGGCAGCATTGCCAGAAGTGCAGCGGTACGCTGCTGCAGCTTGAGCGCATCGCCCCCGAGCAAAGTGAGCGCGCGTGACACGCTGCCCTCTGAAGCCTCGGCCGCCTCGCTTAGCGTCGGATCGCCGGCGTCCATGTCGGCGGCGCGCGCCGCGGCCCGCACCACGTCGTCCGTGGAGAGTGGTCGCAACAGCAGCTTGCGGCATCGGGACAGGATGGTCGGCAGGACCCGCGCCGGCGCGTGACTGACCAGCAGGAACAGCGATTGCTGCGGCGGCTCCTCGAGGATCTTCAGCAACGCATTCGCCGCATTCGGATTGAGTTCATCCACGGTGTCGACGATGCAGACCCGCCAACCCTCTACCGCCGCAGTCGAGCCGAAAAATGAGATCGTCTCGCGTGTCTCGTCGACGGTAATCACCGTGCGCAGAACACCGCGATCGTTCAAACCCCGCTCCAGCACCAGCAGGCCGCCATGCGCGTTGGCGGCGACCTGGCGTGCGACATGATCATCGGGATCGACGGCGAGCGTTTGCGCGCGCTGCACTGCCGAGCCTTGCGGGTGGCGATGCGCCAGCACGAAACGCGCCATGCGATAGGCCAGCGTAGCCTTGCCGATGCCCTGCGCGCCCCCGATCAGCCAGGCGTGAGACATCCGCCCGCTGCGATAGGCGGCGAGCAATGCGGCCTCCGCTTCGCGATGCCCGAACAGTTCGCTCGTCTCGCGCGGATGTCCGGCAGCAATTTCTTGTGCAGTCTTGCGCGCGCTCATGCCGATGACGTCGCCATCGCAAACAGATGGTCGCGCAAGGCGGTCCAGACCTGCGCTGCGACCACATCGGGGCTCGGCGTCGCATCGATCAGCACGCAGCGGCCGGGGTTTTCCGCCGCGATCTGGCGATAGGCCTCGCGCAGATCCTGATGAAACTTGACGTCCTCGGCCTCGAACCGGTCGGGGGTGCCCGCGCCGCGCCGCGCCGCCGCGCGCTTCAGTCCGATCTCCACGGGCACGTCGAGGATGATCGTGAGGTCCGGTTTGAGATCGCCGATGGTGACTCGCTGCATGGCATTGAGGACGCTCAGCGGGACATTGCCGAGCCGGCCCTGATACACCCGGGTTGAATCCGAGAAGCGATCGCACAGCACCCAGGTTCCCTGGCTGAGCGCCGGCTGAATCACCGTGCGTACATGGTCGTCACGCGCCGCGGCGAACAGCAGCGTCTCCGCGTCGGGGCCGAGCAGCTTGCCCATGCCCGACAGCACGACGTGACGGATGATCTCGGCGCCCGGCGAGCCGCCGGGCTCGCGGGTAACGATCGCGCGCAATTTTGCAGCTGCCAGCCGCTCCGCCAGCATCCTGATCTGGGTGGACTTGCCCGATCCCTCCCCGCCCTCGAAGGAGATGAATTTGCCGCGTCCGCCTGGCCGCTTGACTGAAGCTGCCTGCCCCATGGTTACAGCTTCGCGGCGCTGGCGCGGAACACGCCGATGACGAGTTCACTCGCGCCGTCAATGGCCCGGCGCATCGTCGAACCGGTTCCGATGGACTCGGCGGCGTAGACCGGCGCCTCCATGGCGACGTTAACTCCGCGCCAGACGCGGACGACGCCGACCTTCTGGCCTTGCTGGATGGGGGCACGCACCGGGCCGTTGTAGACGATGCGCGCGATCAGCCTCTCGCTGCCGTTCTTCGGCACCATCACCTTGATCGGCTGGGGACTCGCGAGCTTCACCGAGCGGCTCGAGCCGCCAAAGACTTTGGCGTAGCCTACGAGCTGGTTCTCAGCGAACAGCGTCCGTGCCTCGAAGTTGCGGAATCCCCATTCCAGCATTTTCTTGGCTTCCTGCGCGCGATCATCGGGATCCTCCAGGCCGTTGATCACCACGATCAGCCGGAGCCCGTTTTGCACGGCCGAGCCGACCATGCCGTAGCCGCCTTCCTTGGTGTAGCCGGTCTTCAGCCCGTCGGCTCCGTTTAGGGAATTCAATAGCGGATTGCGGTTCTGCTGCCGGATCTTGTTCCAGGTGAATTCGCGCTCGCCGAACAGTTGGTAGAACTCGGGATAATCCAGGATGATGTGACGGGCGAGTTGGGCCAGCTCGCGCACGGTCATCCTGTTGTCGGGATCCGGCAGGCCGTTGGAGTTGCCGAACGTCGACTTGGTCAGCCCGAGCTCGCGCGCCCGCTTGGTCATGAAATCGTTGGCGAACTTGCGCTCGCTGCCGGCCATGCCCTCGGCGAGCGCAATGCACGAATCATTCCCGCTCTGGATGATCGCGCCACGCAGGAGGTCGTCGACCGGGACCTTGCTGTGGATTGCCGCGAACATCGTCGAGCCGCCGGAGGGCGCGCCACCCCTGCGCCAGGCATTCTCGCTGATCCGGAACTCGTCGGTCAGCTTGATCTTGCCTTCCTTGATCGCGTTGAAGATGACCTCGACCGTCATCAGCTTCATCATGCTGGAGGGCGCGCGGAGCTCGTCGGCGTTCTTCTCGAACAGGATACTGCCGCTGGTCGCCTCCATCAGGATCGCGGTGGGCGCATCACCGTCGAAGGCGTTATCGTCCTTCTTGGCGCCCTGCACGCTGTTGTTGGCGGCGTAGACCGCCCCGTTGGTGGCGATTGCCAGAGCCAAGACCGCTGCCGCAAGGCGCCGCCAGCCGGGCTGGACCTGCCAGAAACTGTGCAAAAACGAAGGTTTAGCGGCCATTATTCAGGTCCTTGAAGAGCGGCGTTCTAACAGTTGCAGGGCACAGGAACAACACGGCATTTGGCAGGCACACCGCCAAGCCAGAGCCGAATTGCCGGACGGGCGCAACGTGCCTATCGTGCCCGCTCCCCGCCCCGACAAACCTTCTACAGGTGGACAAGCGATGTCATCCTCCCGCACGATTCCCGTCAACGGGATCGAGATGTTCCTGCTCGAAAAGGGCGAAGGTCCGCTGGTCGTGCTCTGTCATGGCTGGCCGGAACTGTCCTATTCCTGGCGCCACCAGATTCCGGCGCTCGCAGCAGCCGGCTTCCACGTTGTTGCGCCCGATATGCGCGGCTTCGGCCGCACCAGCGCGCCCGCGGATACCGGCGCCTACACAATCCTACACAATGTGGGTGACATCGTAGCGCTGGTCGCCGCTCTCGGTGAGAAGCAGGCCGTCGTGATCGGTCACGACTGGGGAGCACCCGTTGCCTGGCACGCCGCGATGTTCCGGCCGGATATTTTCACCAAGGTCGCCGGCCTCAGCGTGCCGCCCTTCGTCCGCGGTCGCAGCCGGCCGCTCGAGACACTGCAGGCCAACGGCATCGCCAATTTCTACTGGCAATATTTTCAGCCGCATGGCGTCGCCGAGGCCGAGTTCGAACGCGATGTCGCCTTCACCATGCGCACCATCCTCGTCGGCCACGGCCACTCCGATCCGTCCGCGCATCTGTTCATCGCGCAAGACAAAGGCTTTCTCGGCGACGGCCATCGCAACCGGCCGCTGCCGCAATGGCTGACGGAAGCCGACCTCGCCTTTTTCACGAGCATCTACACCCAGTCCGGCTTCCGTGGCGGGCTGAACTGGTACCGCAATCTCGATCGCAACTGGGAGCTGACCGCGGCCTGGCAGGATGCCAGGATTCATCAGCCCTCACTGTTCCTCGCTGGCTCGAAGGACGGTGTCGTCACCGGACTGATTGGCGCCAGGCAGATCGCCGAACTGGATCGTGTGCTGACTGATTTGAAGGCGAAGATCATCCTCGACGGCGCGGGGCACTGGGTGCAGCAGGAGCGCCCCGACGAGGTCAACGCCGCACTGATCGATTTCCTGAAGGATGCCTAGTACAGCCCGCGCCCGCTGAGGAGCTCGCGCGGGCCTCGCGGATCGATCGGTGCGTAGGCGGTCGGCTGGATAGCCAAACGCTGGTCGGCCTCGTAGGACACGGCGCGCGGATTTTCCGTCGCCCGGCTGCGGGAACGGCTCGATGCCGACATTTCCGATGTCGCATTGATCGACGCATAGTCGGCCGACGTGTTTCCGAGGCTGTAGGGGCGTCCCTCTGGCAAGGGGATGTCGCCGCGCAACGCACGGCCACCGGACGACAGCTCAGGCACGAATGGGTGGGCGGCGGCGATCCGGACCGTGGATGGCGCCGGGGCCGGCGCTCCGGTGCGTAGGGTGGCCATAAGCTGGCGGTCGTCGGTGCCTTCCAGGGGCGCCCGGCCGACATATTCGACCCGCACCCTGGCGACACCATTATGTTTGAATTCAAGGAGTTCGGCGGCCCTGTTGGAAACGTCGATGAGGCGGTTACCGTGGTAGGGTCCGCGGTCATTGACCCGCACGATCAGCGACTTGCCGTTCCGCAAATTGGTCACTCGGGCATAGGACGGGATCGGCAGCGTCGGATGCGCGGCAGTCAGCGAGGCCATGTCGAAGACCTCGCCATTGGCAGTCAGCCGGCCGTGGAAGTTATCGCCGTACCAGGAGGCCATTCCCTCGGCACGATAGTTCGGGTCTTCCTCGGGCACATAGACTCGGCCCGCGACCGTGTAGGGCTTGCCGACCCGATACGTTCCGCCGCCCTTCGGCACGGGATCGCCGAGTGCGACCACCCGCGGGCTTGAGGACACCCCGTATTTCGGATCGATACGCTTGGCAAATTTGTCCTGGGACGCACAGTTGGCGAGCATCAGGCAGGCTGCAATCGTGGCCGCGCCACGAACCGCCCGGAAAACCGGATCTGATTGCCGAATCCCCATCGCCCCAACTTACCATTCGAGCCGGCTGCCCCCCACCCGGGGTCTGCCTTGCAGCCCAATAACCGCATGCGGCCCACCTCCGCATCGGAAGATGACGATATCGCAACCCGAACGCGGCGGAAATGGGGAGAGCAATTGGATAGTGAATCAAAAGTTGCCGCGCTTCCGTTGAAAAACGGGCAACCTTTCTGCCTTTCCTGTCCCGCTTCCGGACATGGTGTTGCGTCAAAACCTCACTTCGTCCTGATCTCGTTTGCCGGCTTTGAATCTTTTTGACTGTGCAACGCCGCAGTCGTTTGGTCGTGCGGGGGCGGGAAGGAAGCATAGCAATGATGACGGTGACAGCAGTTTTGGGTTTGGTCAGCGCGGGCATTTTCCTTGCGCATGCCTTCGATGGCTATCGTTCACGAGCCTGAAGACTGCTGGGCCGAGCAAGCGAACTGCACGTTCAAGAAGACTGGTCCGAAACCTTTAATCAATTCGGATCAGCATCGAGAGTGGCAGGTGTGTCATGCGCAACCAAGATGCGGTTTCGGGCGGGTTCCTGGCACTGACCACGGCAAGCTTCGTGCTGCTGTGCTCGAGCCTTTTGGTCTTCGCCCTTCTTACCTGACTTGCTTCGGCCCGCGCGCCGAATTTGCGGCCATAGCGCCAGCTTAGACAGGCGCCATTTGGCCTGAGGCCGCGGTCGGGCCTGCCCTGCCAGCGATTTCGCAGGCGGGTCGCAACCTTGAGCCTCGGGCTTCGATCGCCGGCAATCCTCATTCTTTGACTTGGCCGCTATTTGTTATGCCCGCGCATGCTGCCAGGGCACCGGCACGATCAGCGTCTCTCCGCGACTTGTGAGGATGGACGACAAACGTTCTCAAGATCAAATGTCGCTGAAAACCGTTGGCGACTGAGCTTGGCAGTCCCTGCCCCGCTTGGGGTTTCCCGTGGCAGGCTTCGCAGCACCTGGCGCGATCGCGTCTTGTTCTGATTGAGCTTAGCGACTAAACTTCAGATTGTGACCGGAGGCCCTGCCGTGCTCGCAAAAATCATCAGCACTGTCGCAGCTGCCATCACTGCGTGTGTAATCACATGGTGTGAAAGCGCGCATGCCGAAATATTGATTACAACTGCCAGCATCACGCGGGGCGAGTTGGTCATCGTAGGAAGGGTCAGGCGGCCGCGCGAGCCTGACGTGGAGATCAAAATCAGTCCCACCAAAACGGTGCAAGTCAAGAGCACTCCGACTGGAGGATTTAGGTGGATCGGACCAGAGTTTCCCTCGACATGCATCGTCAAGATCACGTCGGGGCCTGATACGAAAGACGTCGTCATACAAAACTGCGGCCATCCTGGCCCTGCTGGGCCGCCCGGACCTGCTGGACCACCCGGACCTGCAGGTCCTCCCGGGCCCGCAGGACCAATGGGGCCGGCCGCTCCCAAGGAAAACTGAACTATAAGGCGACCGGCCGCACGCTCCTGCTCCACTCGATCACCTGAGCCCCCGGGTATCGCATCCGTCATCGGCTTCGCGGGCAGCGCTGCGCCCGGCGATATCGACGTCTCCATCAGCTGGGATCAGTGAGACGAGGCGTCGAGACCGCCGAACCACGCACCGAAATATCCGGCATATAGCGCTGGCACCTCGAGATTCATGGAGTGCCCCACGCGCGGTACTATCACGAGCCTGCAGTCCGGCATCGCGGCTGCCATCGCCCGTAGATCCGCCGGCGGAATCCAGCCGTCCCATTCTCCCCAAAGCACGAGATGGGGATGGTGAAGCTCCGGCATCCGCCGCTCCAGTTCGCCGCTCTCGCGCTCGCGCGTCAGATTGACGGGTGTGCCGAGCCAGACGCCTTCCGAGACGGCAAAGGTTTGTTCCAGAACGCGGTCGAACAGCTTCTGAATGTCCCCCAATCCGTCACGGAATCTGGGAACCAGGTTCGGCCCCAGGCTCTCCGGAACAAACAGGGATGAGGCTGCCGTCGCCATCACCGCGCGCGTTACCTCGCGGCTTGCCATCATGGCGCGGAAAAGGCCGATCTGCTCCGCATTGAAGGCCATTCCCAAAGGCGTTACCGGATCGAGCGCGAACACCCGACCGAAGCGCTGTGGCTGCGTCAGCAACATATGCGCGGCGATGATGCCGCCGGTCGAGTGGGTGGCGAGATGGCAGAAGCGGATTTCCAGGGAATCCAGCGCAGCCAGCATGTCGAGCGCGTGCTGCTCCATCGAATAGTTGGCATAGTCTGGCGTGTGCTTCGGCCGATCGCTTTCGCCGCAGCCGCGCCAATCGATCCCTATCACCCGCAGGCCGCTCGGAAACATTGGGGCGGCGAGTTCGATCCAGTCCTTGCTGGCGAGGTTGCCATGGATGAAGACGACGGTGGTCTCGCCCTTCCCCCATTCCCGCCAGCCAAGGCTGACCTTTCCTGCGCGAACCCGTGGCATCCGCGTCCTACTTGTTGAGACCCGCTGTCGGATTCGGCCCGTCGGGCGTCGGTGCTACCGCCACCGCTGAAACGACCCCATTAATCAGGCGATCCGTCTCGACCGGCGAGCTGGTGTCGAGCATTCCCGTCGTGACGAAATCGGTAACGTCGGCCGCGAACTCGACCGGATTGTCGGTGTGGATGAAGTGCCCGGTGTCCGGATAGATCTTCAGGATCGGCCGGTTGTTGGCGCGGGTCATTCTCGTCATGAAGGGCGTGATGATGTCGCGACCGAGGTCATTCAACCCGTTGAACGCGGCGCCTGGAATGAAGGGTTCCTTGTCTCCGAAGGCCAGGAAGATCGGTGCTTTGATCTCGATCAGGCGGCGATAGAGATTCGTCGGGTCGTCCTGTTGCAGCTCCGCGACCATGGTGTAGATGTCGAAGATGAACACGTTGGCCCACTGCTCCAGTTCCTTCGGATTGCCCTTGATCATGCCGACGCGCTGCTCGGTGTGCAGGCGGG
>JAEZEU010000586.1 GCA_023432885.1 Pseudomonadota bacterium
CAGCTGCACGAGGCCAACACCCTGCTCGAGGATCGCGTCGCGCAGCGCACGCGCGCGCTGATGCAGGCCAATCGCCGGCTTTCCTCGCAATGGCTGCGGCTGCAGCGCGCCAACAGCTTCAAGAACGAGATCCTCGGCACCGTCGCGCATGACCTGAAGAATCCGCTCGGCGTGATCCTCGGCCGCACCGAGATGCTCACCGAGCTGATCGGCGCCGGCTCGCCGAAGGAGAACATCACCGCGCAGGTCGACCACATCCGCGATGCCACCAGGCGGCTGACCACGATGGTGGATCACCTGATCTCGGACGCGATGGCCGACGCCTTCGACATCACCATCCGCCGCGAGCCGGTCGATGTCGCGGCCCTCGTCAGCGAAGTGACCGAGACAAACATGCCCTCGGCGGTCAACAAGCAGCAGACCATCAGCGTGTCCGCGCCGCCGAACCTCATCACCATGTGCGACGCGGACCGCATCCGCGAGGCGATCGACAATCTCGTCAGCAATGCCATTAAATACTCGCCGATCGGCGGCAAGATTACGGTGGGCGTCACCCGTGAGGGCCCCAATACCGTGATTCGCGTTTCCGACCAGGGCGCGGGGCTTTCACCGGAAGACCTCGGGCGCCTGTTCGGACGATTCCAGCGGCTGTCCGCCAAACCCACCGCCGGGGAAAGCTCGACCGGGCTCGGCCTGTCGATCGTCAAGCGCATCATCGACATGCATGGCGGCCATGTGGCCGCCCAGAGCCCGGGGCCCGGACAAGGCTCGACCTTTACGATTACACTTCCTGCGACAGAAGCGTCATGACCCAGAATCCGCACATCATCATTGTCGACGACGAGGCACCGGCCCGCGAGATGGTCGGCGATTACCTCAAGATGCACGGCTTCAACGTGACGCTGTGCGACGGCGGAAAGAGCCTGCGCGGCGCCATCGAATCCGGCACGCCCGATCTCGTGGTGCTCGACCTCAACATGCCCGAGGAAGACGGGCTGTCCATCATCCGCGACCTCAAGAGCCGCACCAACGTCCCGGTGATCATGCTCACGGCAACGGCCAGCCCGATCGACCGCGTCGTCGGCCTCGAGCTCGGCGCCGACGATTATGTGGCAAAGCCCTGCGAGCTGCGCGAATTGATGGCGCGCATCCGCTCGGTGCTGCGCCGGAGCACCGCGAAAGCGCCCACCCCTGGCGAGACAGGCAGCGCCAAGGACCAGCTCGTTCGCTTCGGCACCAAATGGCTCGATCTCGAGGCGCAGGCGCTGCGCGACGACGAGGGCAACGAGCATCCGCTGACCGCGTCAGAATTCGGGCTGCTCAAGGTGTTCGCTGCCAATCCCAAGCGGGTGCTGTCGCGCGAGCGGCTGCTGGAGCTTGCCAATGCGCGCGATGCCGAGGCCTTCGACCGCGCCGTGGACCTTCGCATCATGCGCATCCGCCGCAAGATCGAGATCGATCCGGCAAAGCCCGCCGTGATCCGGACCATCCGGGGCGGCGGGTACCTGTTCTCACCGACGGGCGACAAGGCCTGATCCCCTGGAAGACGGCGTCTTAGACGCAGCCGGGATCAAACGGTTCGAACCGGGCCCGTTTGGTCCCTCTTGTGACGCGACATTGAAATCATTCGCTTTTTTGCTCCGAATGTTTCGTCGCAGCCCGCGCGACGAAACAATTCTTTCGCGCGTGAAACCATTTTGTGCATTTGGCGCAGACGTCCCGAAACGGGCCTTAACTAACAATCCTCCCAACGGAACGCCGCACCACGGCGCGAACTGGGAGCCTGTCATGCCGAATGTCATCGCCATCAACGCTGCAGCCGAGAAGAACATCGCCGCTGCGCGCACGACATCGGATGACATGCTTCTTGGAGCGATTGCCAAAGGCGACCGTCACGCCATGCACGTGCTCTATTCGCGGCACAACGTTCGGGTCTACCGCTTCGTGCTGCGCATTGTGCGCGACACCACCGTGGCGGAAGACCTCGTCAGCCAGGTGTTTCTGGACGTGTGGCGGACCGCCCGCCAGTTCCAGGGCCGCTCGCAGGTCTCGCCCTGGCTGCGGTCGATCGCCCGCTTCAAGGCGCTGACGTCACTGCGCCAGCGCCGCCATGAAGACATCGAGCAGGAAGACGTGCTGGAGATCGCCGACGATGCCGACACGCCGGAAGCCTCGCTCGACCGCGCCTCGACAAGCGCCATCCTCCGCGCCTGCGTGGCAAAGCTGTCGCCGGCGCACCGCGAGATCATCAACCTCGTCTACTATCACGAGAAAAGCGTGGAAGAGGCCGGCGAGATCATCGGCATCCCGCAGAGCACGGTGAAGACTCGAATGTTTTATGCCCGCAAGCAGCTTGCGGATTTGCTTAAGGGCGCCGGCGTCGACAGTCTCGCGGCGTAAAATATAGCGTTGTCAGCAAGTTAGACGGAGAAAAGGCCCGCACCAAGCGGGCCTTTTTCATGGCCGCCGGTTACCAACAACGAAACAATTGAAACAATTCGCGACATCAACCGGAAAAACTCACCCGTTACACGGATAGTTACTGACCAAGCGCCACCACCGAAAGGGAGACCGAAATGCTGAAGCCGTCCTTCCGCTACTTCATGATCCCGCTCGGTGTGATCCCGACCCTCGCTACGCTATCGGCCCAGAGTGCCGCCCCGCGCGCCCAGCGCGACAACGGCACGATGATCGTCCGGGAGCAGGTCGTGGATTGCAGCGCCAAGTCTCCCTCGGAGGTCTGCGTGATTTCCCGGGGCAGCGATTCCCCACGCTGAAAGAGACCACACTTCTAACTACCTCCAAGTTGC
>JAEZEU010000031.1 GCA_023432885.1 Pseudomonadota bacterium
CCGAGGCGGGCAGGCCCGAGTCGACAATCGCGCCGGCGAGTTTGTCGAGGGCGTTGTGCCTACCGACATCCTCCCGGAGCGGACCGATGCCGATGGACGGATGCCAGAAGGCCGCCGCATGCATGGATTTCGTTTGCAGGTTCAGGATCTGAAGAGGCGCCAATAACTGCATGGCGGCCAGCAAATCTCGTGCTTCGAACATCGCGCGGCTGGTGACGGGCAGCGGCGACCGCCGGGCCTGTTCAAGACTTTCAATCCCGCAAAGCCCGCAACCCACCGGACCGTTCATAGCCCGGCGGCGCGCCACCAATGAGGCTGCGTGATCGCCCCTCAGCCACATACGTACCTCAACTCCGAGTTCGCCGGGGATGACCTCGATACTCTCGATGTCGTCAGCGCGCGGCACAATACCCTCGGTTAAGGTGAAACCGACGCCGAAATCCTTGAGATCGGCGGGTGTTGCCATCATTACGGCCTGGGTCGATCCGTTGTAGCTCAGCGCGACAGCGGTCTCTTCTGCCACGAGCCGAGATGTTGCCGCCGCGAGCCCACCGCGCCAGGCGATCTCATCGTGTCGCGTCAATGTCGAGGGCGTCATGGCATTACACCGCGGCTGTTTTCCTGGTCTGGCGAGAGGCATGCGTCTTAAGAGTCACGCTGAACGGCAATCAATCCCCAGCCCTGAAGATCAGGTTAATCGTCAGTACCGCGCCGAGCAGCCACAGGCCGGTGCGGGCCATGACGCAAAGATCATGACGCCGACGCAGAACGTCAGCACACCGGCCGCGGCGATCCAGCGCCAGCCGCTTACCGGCCGGATTCATACAGAAACCAGACGCGCCGCTCGGCCTCGTCGATCCAGTTCTCCAGCAGGCTGGCAGTGGCGACGTCGTCATACTCATCGCAGAGCTCATGAACCCGGCGCATCTCCCGGATCAGTTGCTGGTTGTCGCTGCGCAGCTCCGCCAGCATGTCCTTGGGATCGACATATTCGGCATCGTTGTCGAGGATGCGCTGCTCGCGGGCAATGTGTCCGATGGAACGTAGCGTTGTGCCGCCGATCTTGCGGGCACGCTCGGCGACGTCGTCCGTCATGGCGATGATCTGCTCGGACTGTTCATCCAGCAGGAGGTGATAGTCGCGGAAATGCGGGCCCGACATATGCCAGTGGAAGTTTTTGGTCTTGATGTAGAGGGCGAAAACGTCAGCCAGAAGGGCCCTGAGCGCAGCCGGGATGTCTCGATTGGCGCCGCTTTTCAGATCGGTCGGGCCTTGAAGATCGGCTTTGGTCATGTTCCTGTCCTTCGGTTTTGAGGTAGCAAATGGTCTAGAGCTGTCCGCAGCCACGGTCTTTCCGATTGGCACGGGAGATATCGGCCGAATACACGCAATGTCATTCAAGCGGCTTCGTGGCCTTCAACGACGGACATGATCATCTCGAACACGCCATCGCGACGTCGCCCGCGGATAGGCAGCACCCTGAACAATCCTACCACCCTGCTCCTGCAGCCGCGTTGGGATGATTGGCGATTTCGCGGGTTCCATCGCTCATAAGATCGATTGGCGATCGGCCGCCATGTCGACTCATGGCGATGCCGATGCGCAGTAAGTTTTGCCGCGACAGTAGATCGGCTAGAAGGCCCGCAACAGCCGTCCTGCAGAAGATCATTGCGAGCCGACCGTACGCAACACTGGAGATGACGCCGGAAGACGCCAATCGGTAAGAATTTCCGAGGGCGTGGATGATCTCGAGCGCCATGGCGATCTCCTGGTGCGCAAACGCTGACCTAATTCCGAATAACGTCAGAACCCAAGTCTGAATGCCGAGCCCGGTCATGACAAGCTCATCTGGGGTGACGGCCACGGAGTGAACTGCGCGAGCCAAGCACTCCTCCACTGATACGGCGTATCGCCGGCGAAGCGTTTGAACACGGTGGTGAAGTGAGCTTGGGTCTGGAAGCCAACCGTCAAGGCGATTTCCACGAGCGGGACGTCCGTCTGCTTGAGCAGTTCCTGGGCGCGCTCGATCCGACGCTTCAGGAGATATTCGTGGGGGCGCATGCCCATCGCGGCGCGGAACTGCGCGGCGAAGTGCATCCGGCTGAGACCGGCCACTGTAGCGAGATCCTGCAAGGTGATCTTCTCGGCAAGGTTCTCGTCCACATACTGGATCACCCGCTTGAGGCGCCATTTCTGCAGCGACCTGACATTGCGGCCCGCGGCAGTTTCGGCCGCCGGCGCGGCGCCCGCCTGCCGGCTGAACTGCCGGGTCAGGATAGCGAGGCGCAACGCATCTGCGCAAATGGCCGAGTTCGGATCGTGGGAGGCTTCCGTGGCGGCCAATGCGTCCGAGAGACGCTGCATGACGGGATCTTCTGATCTTTTCGGCGTGAGCATCGCCTCCGCGACGGCTCACCTGTCGCCGAGACGCGTTGCTGACACCTTGAAGCTCGTGCTGCCGTTTTCCTCGGGCCCCCGGTTCTCGGTCGTTACAGCCAAGGCAACATCGAGGT
>JAEZEU010000071.1 GCA_023432885.1 Pseudomonadota bacterium
TCACAAAAACAAACCGCCCGTCTGCTTTCGCAAACGGGCGGCTCGTTGCCATCAGGTTTCTGGGGGCATTAGGCCTGAGGGCTTAGCTCTGCGGCGGCTGATCGTTCGGGGGCGTCGGCTTGTTGCGGTGCTGGGCCATGAACGCGTCGAACTCTTCCTTGTCCTTGGCGTGGCGCAGCCGAGCGAGGAAATCCTTGAATTCCTTCTGCTCATCCTCGAGCCGGCGCAGCGTCTCGGCGCGGTACTCGTCGAAGGCGCGGTTGCCGGACGACGGCGGACCAAAGCCCCAGCCGCCGCGCTCCATGCGGCCGCGCATGCGGTCCATCTTGTACTGCATCCGCTCCATCTTGTTGGCCCAGCGATCGCGATCGTAGTGGCTCCAGCAACCCATCTTTCTGCTCCCGAGTGTGAATAAGAGAAGGGCAAGTCCAATCGGCCACCAGATGATGAAGCCGAGGACCGTCACGGCGATCCAGCCGGGATGCCACGGCGATTCGAGCATGCGCGGGCGGTAGTAGGCCTCCCCTTCGGGGGCCTGGCCGCGCCAGCGATTGACGTTTGCGGTGTAGGCCATTTCCCTTCTCCATCACGGCATCACGCCGTTGTGAATGTAAATAACATTTACATAGATAGCCCAACCATTGGGATTGTCAAGCCGGTCGCCGGCCGGGTCCGCGAAGTTAATTTTGGGATCTTATTTCGGGCGGCCCCAAGGTCCTGATGGACTTGCCGGCGGCACGGGCGGTGGCTCGGCGGCTTTCGCGCCCGGCGGCTCACTGGGTTTGCGGTCGGTCGGAAAGCCAAGGCCGCGCAGATAGATCAGCACTTCGGCTTCCAGAAGATCTTCCGGCGACATCGGCAGCTTGCGGCGGGCCGCATCGCCGCGCCCGAACAGCGAGGCAACACCGTGCGACATCGACCAGATGTGCAGCGCCATCATCATCGCGGGCGGACGCGGCACGCCGGGCGGCGCCAGCGCAGCTAATCGCTCGGCGGCGGCGCGGATGATGGCGAAGGCGCGTTCGCTTGCCGCAAGCAGCGTTGGATTTGTATCGGCGGGCAGGCCGGATTCGAACATCGCCGAATAAAACGAGGGCTCCTCGCGGGCGAAGCGCAAATATGCCTTGCCCACCCGCTCGAATGCGGTGACGGTGTCGGGCCGGCCGTCGTCCCAAGCCTGCGTGAGTTGCGCCTCGAACTGCTCGAAGCCGCGCTGGGCAATGCTGGCCAGAAGCTCGTCGCGGTCGCGGAAGTGGCGATAGGGCGCGGCGGGACTGACGCCGGCCATGCGCGCGGCGTCAGCAAAGGTGAACCCGGCCGCGCCCTTCTGCGCGATCAGGTCGAGCGCCGCCTGCAGCAGCGCCTCCTTCAGATTGCCGTGGTGATAGCCGCGCTCGGCGCGGCGCTGATCCTTGCGCCAGCTCATGTGAAAGGCTTTTACATGAGCTGGACGTAAAGGTCACTAGCGGGCGATTCCGGTGCCCGGCCGCGTTATTGGACGTTAACCGGCCGGCATCGGCAGCACGGGCATGATTTCCACGCGCTCGCCGGGGAAGATCGCAAAATGCGGGTGGTTCTCGAACATTTTCGCGGCGGCTTCGTGGGAGGCCGCGCGCACCAGGGTGAAGGCGCCGAGTTCGTTGGCGATGTCAGTGACGCCCTTCGCATCGACCTGCTTCGTCTTGCCGAGCGGCCCGCCCATCTCGAGAATGGCGCCATGGTGCTTTTGCACCCACGCCTTCCAGGCCGCGATGCCCTCGCGCTCCTTCGCCTGCCGCTCGGCCGCCGACAGCGCATTCCAGGCGGCCATTTTCGGGCTGTTCTTGCTGCCGAGGAAGATGGCCAGATAAGTGTCGTTGCTCATGGGATTCTCCCTTGCGGTGTTGCGACGGTTGCTAGCGGCTCGCAGCCCTGCCCTGCAGCTCGGTGAAATCGGCGGCGACGCGCTGCATCTCCTCGGGGTAATCGGTGACTTCATGCACCTGGCGGATCTCGATGATCTCGTTGCTCGAGGCCGGGCACTTCTTGGCCCACTCGATCGCGGCCTGCCGCGAATCCACCTCGATCATCCAGTAGCCGCCGAGCACCTCCTTGGACTCCGTGAACGGCCCGTCGGTGACGATCGGCTTGCCGGTCGAGAAGGAGATGCGCGCGCCCATCGAGGGCGGATGCAGGCCGTCCAGCGTGATCAGCACACCGGCGTCACGCAACTCCTCGTTATAGCGCATCATCGCGGCCATCCGTTCAGGGTCGAGTTTGACGTCCGGCGGCGCGCTCTCGTAGCCGAGCGGAATCATCAGCATCATGAATCGCATGGGTGATGTCCTGGTTTTGCGACGAACTATGGTGCGCAGTCGCGCACCTGAGAATCTCGCGCGACAATTTCGGGATTCCGGGTTCAGCCCTGCGGGCTGCCCCGGAATGACGGAGGAACGAACCTCACCGGGCCTCGACCTGCGCGCGCAGGCGCTCCTCGCGCTCGCGCAGCTCAGGGGTGAGAGCCTCGCCAAAGTCATCCGCGGTGAAGACCTGGCGGATGTCGACCTCATCACCAGGCAAGAGTGGAGCGCGCTTCATCCAGCCGATCGCCTCATCGAGCGAAGCGGTCTCGATCAGCCAGAAGCCGGCGATGAGATCGCCCGTCAGGGGAAACGGCCCCTTGCTCGCCTTAGCCTGGCCTCCCCCCGCATATTTGATGCGCGCACCCCGCGAGGTGGGATGCAGGCCCTCGCCCGCCTTGATCACACCGGCTTTCACCAGGTCCTCGTTGAACTTGCCCATTGCGGCGAGCATTTCCGTGGTCGGCATGACGCCAGCCTCGCTGTCCTTGCTCGCCTTCACTATCACCATGAATTGCATCGTCCTGCTCCATTTCCCCGACCGGTCTTTGGCCGGGGCTCGTCAACTAGACGAGCGGGGTTTTGCGCCACCGACATCTCCCTGAATATTATTTCGCAGGTAATTGGGGACGCGGCCGTCCGGTCGCTCAGGCATCGTCCTTCGGGAACATCGCAAAATACGGCTCGGCCTCCTTCAACACCCGGGTAAACGACGGCCGCTCCTTCACCCGCTCGAGATAGGCAGTCAGCCTGCGACGTTCGCCGAACGGCTCGAGCTTGCCGGCATAGAACAGCGCAGGC
>JAEZEU010000086.1 GCA_023432885.1 Pseudomonadota bacterium
CCCCGTGTCCGCGCGTCGCATCCTGATCGTTGAAGACGAAACCATGATCGCCATGATGATCGAGGATTTCCTGACCGACCTCGGATGGGAGGTAGTTGGCATGGTCGGCACGCCGGATCGCGCGATGGCCACGGCACGGGAAGCCGATTTTGATGCGGCCCTTCTCGATGTGAACCTCAACGGCCAGGACACCTTTGGCGTGGCGGATGTTCTCAGCGAGCGTCAGATTCCCTTCGTGTTTGCGACCGGCTACGGCCAGGACGGTGTCGCCGATCGCTTTCAAGACGTGCCGACCCTGACGAAGCCGTTCCAGCGCGACGATCTGGATCGCGCGTTGCGCGAGGCGATGGCAAGCGCCGGCTCCCCGAGCGAAAGCGCCGGGATCTCAGGCTAAATTAGCTCCTTCGACAGCGGGACGTTTGCGCCAACGTCGCCAGATCAGCGCTCCTCCAATCGGAATCGACCAGCAGCGAGTGCGCCGCGCGAGCGCGGCAAGGCGTCTGTCCAGGGGATCGGTGAATTCCTGATAGGATTTGCTGGAGCGCCGCGTCTAATGCGCGATCGACTGCACGACAGCCAGCGTATTCTTGACGCGGTGGGTCAGCTCGCGAAGCAGCAGCTTCTGCGGGGTCTCCCAAGCCTTTCGCTCGGTGATGTCGCGCGTGTTTTCCAGGGCGAGCTGTTGTCCATCGACCATCTCGAGGATGAGGCGACTTTCGATGGTCAGCTCGCGGCCGTCCTTGGTCCAGTGTTTCAGCTCGCCGCTCCAATTGCCCTCGTCGAGCAGCTTGACGCGCAATTCGCCGAACGAGCTTCTGGGCACAATCGTGCCCAGCAGCTTATCCTTCTTTTTTCCGATGGCTTCCTCGCGAATGGATCGCATCGCCGTTGTTCGGTTCTCGCCTGTCCCGACTGCCACGGCGTCGTGCGGGAAATCAGGATGGCGATCTTGCTCGTTACCGTTGGCATGAAGATCACGCCTACTCGGCTGTCCGATGCATCACCTGGAATTGATTGGTTCATCCAGAACCGGCCGGAAGCGAGCCAGCCTCGTTCTCAGCCCGCTTGTGTTGGCAAAAGGGCAGGAACTTCATTTCGTTATTGTCTCTAAAGCCATTCGGCGAGATACTTCGGAAAATGCTTCCCAATAGAGTCATCGGAGAGCAAGCCGCCATGCTCCTCAAACTCAGTGGGCATATCTCAAATTGTCTGGAACGCGCCACCCATGCGGAGCGGCGCGCCTTGGAGGCGAGGGACCCCGCGTCCCGCAGCGATAACGAAATGCTGGCGGCGAGCTGGCGTCATCTCGCCCGCAGCTATCAGTTTGTCGAAAGCCTCGAGCGCTTCTTGTGCGAGAAAGCGCGGAGCAAGGAAGAAGAAATCGCTCTCCCGGAGATACCGGCGATTCTGAATGAACCGCCGGCGCAGCCCGCAAGCAGGCCGATCATCCGCCGCCCGCGGGTCAAGCACGCGACCTCGTTCAAGGACCGCCTCTTGAAGAGCGCGCAGGAGGCGCGCGAGCAGGCTGCCCGGCTGCCCGCAGGGGCCGCGCGCGAACGGCTGCTTCTCAAGGCGCGTCAGAGCGAAACCGCGGCGGATATCGATACCTGGATTTCGTCGCCCGGTTCGCCGCCACCGGACAGCCTTGAGCTCACCAAGAAGCACAAGGCTTGATCCTCCGCGAACGCTCCTTGCGCCCGCATTGCTCGGTCAAGCCCGGCGATCATTGAGGACACTTCGCGGGGAATTCAGTCCAGCCCTCGCGCGCGGCGCAAGGCGCTCTCCAGGTTCTTCTTCTGCTTCTGCCAGCGAGCGTCCTCGGCCCGCGCGCGCTGTTCGATAACGGCGCGCTCCTCCTCGATGGCGTCCGCCTTGCTGGCATGGTCCTGTTCGGCCTCTTCAAGCGCTGCCTGCGCCTTCGCAACGGCGCGCTCGCGGCGCTCTCGCAACTTGGCTTCGGCAGCCTCCTGCTTTCGGCGCTCGTTTTCGCGCTTGGCCTGCTCCCGCTCGAACGCCAGTGCGGCCTTGCGTCCTGACTTTTTGCTGATGGTCTTGCGGGAGCGCTCTTTCTTTGCGCGCGATCCTGCCGGCCTCGTCCTGGCGCGATCCGAGATGTCTGTCGGCAGCTCCGCCGTTTCCTTGAAGGGTTCGTTCGAACCGATCGGACGCTTGAGGACGATGCCCGGCTTTTCCATCGTCGCTTCGACGATCGCGGGCTCGTCAGTCTCTTTCGCGAAACCTTGATGGAAGAGATTGCTTTTCGAGCCCCAGGCCTCCAGGGCGGCCTTCATGGACGGCGCCGCGATTGCCTGGTCGAAGAAGCCTAACGACGTTACGTAGGTCTTGAGTTTTCTCGGCACTGAACGGCGCTCTCCGGTCCAACATGTTGGCCGGGTTAATAGCCGAAATCCTCGAGGTTCGCGAGGCGCGCGGCAAGGTGAGAGTCCGCGAACGCGCGTCGGCAATGAAGGGCGTCGAGGCTGGCTCTCTCTATTGAGGAAGCGCGTCGGCCCTTACGTCGCCAGCACGTGATCGTCGATTTCGTTGATCCTGTTCACCCCGCACAGACCCATCGTCGTGGTGAGTTCTCTTGCCAAAATGTCGATGGCCTTTGCCACGCCGGCCTCGCCGGCGGCTCCCAGCCCATACGCATAGGCGCGGCCGATCATGCAGGATTTCGCGCCGAGGGCGAGCGCGCGCATGACGTCCATGCCGGTGCGGATGCCGCCGTCGAACATTATTTCCACCTGCGAGCCTACGGAATCGGCGATTTCGGGCAGCACCTCGATCGAGGACGGCGCACCGTCGAGCTGGCGGCCGCCATGGTTGGATACCACGATCGCCTGCGCCCCGGTCTTGGCCGCGATCTCCGCGTCCTCGACGTCGAGGATGCCCTTGAGGATAAGCTTGCCCGGCCAGATGCTGCGGATCCAGTCGATGTCCTTCCAGTTCAGCGTGGTGTCGAACTGCGAGGCCGTCCACTCCGCGAGGCGATTGAGATCGTCGGCATTCTTCACGTGGCCGGCAATGTTGCCGAAGGTGCGGCGCTTTCCGCGCAGCACGCCCGCGACCCAGGCCGGCTTGGTGGCGAAGTCGATCAGCTTTGACAACGACCATTCCGGTGGCACCGTCATGCCGTTCTTGATGTCCTGATGGCGCTGGCCGATGACCTGCAAATCGACGGTGAGCACCAGGGCACTGCACCTGGCCGCAAGCGCGCGCTCTATCAACTCCTTGATGAAGCCGCGGTCCTTCATGACGTAGAGCTGGAACCAGAACGGCTTGCTCACCGCAGCCGCGATGTCCTCGATCGAGCAGATCGACATCGTGCTCTGCGTGAACGGGATGCCCGCCGCCTGCGCGGCGCGGCAGGCATGAATCTCGCCATCGCCGTGCTGCATGCCGAGGAGGCCGACCGGGGCGAGGATCAACGGCATCGCGGCGGGCTCGCCGAGAATGCTGGTGGAGAGATCGCGCTTCGAGACGTCGACCAGGATGCGCTGGCGGAACTTGATCTGCTGCAGATCTTCCGAGTTGGCCCGCAGCGTATCCTCGGTATAGGAGCCGCGGTCGGCATAATCGAAGAATGCTTTCGGCACGCGCCGCTTGTGCAGCTGGCGCAGATCTTCGATACAGGTGATATGCTTCATGGACATTCCCCGGCCCTTCTTGTCTCGTCGGCTTTCGACGTCATCTAGCATGGTTGAGCGCTCCGCCAAATCCAGGCGGAACCCGTGGCAATGGGAGAGGAGCCATGACCCGAACAGCCGAGAAGCCAAGCGACAATGCCGACAAGCCAGTCGACAATGCCGAGAAGCGCCGCCTGGAGGAGGCCCTGGACGCGGGACTCGAAGGAACGTTTCCCGCCTCCGACCCGGTCAGCGTCACCCAGCCGGCGCCCTCGGATGCCGACAGCCACGACAAGCGGAAGGGCTGAAGGTTGCGGCGCCGGTTCCATTTTCAATGGTAACGCAAGTAAAAACAAGGCGTTATCCATCGGCCCGAATTGCGCCACCGTAACGATTCATCATATTTTTTGAAGCCAATTTAGCGTTACAGGGATTATAACCCCTGCACGCTATCGTAGCGGGCAATCGAGGCTTCCCTGGCGGATGTCTGGCGCTCGAATTGCCTTGGGGGATACATGAGCCGCAAATATTTCGGTACCGACGGGATTCGGGGCCGCGCGAACGGGCTGATCACGCCGGAACTCGCGCTCAAGGTGGGCCAGGCGGCCGGCCTCGTGTTTCAGCGCGGCGAGCATCGCCATCGCGTCGTCATCGGCAAGGACACCCGGCTGTCCGGCTACATGATCGAATACGCCATGGTCGCGGGCTTCACCTCGGTGGGCATGGATGTGCTGCTGCTCGGCCCGATGCCGACGCCCGCGGTCGCGATGCTGACCAAGTCGATGCGCGCCGATCTCGGCGTCATGATCTCGGCCTCGCACAATTTGTTCGAGGACAACGGCATCAAGCTATTCGGTCCGGAGGGCTTCAAGCTTTCCGACGACGTCGAGAAGCAGATCGAGCAGCTGCTCGACGAGCCGATCGACCGGCGACTGGCGCAGAGCGCGAGCCTCGGGCGCGCCCGCCGCATCGACGGCGTCCATGACCGCTACATCGAATTCGCCAAGCGCACGCTGCCGCGCGAGCTTTCCCTCGACGGATTGCGCGTGGTGATCGATTGCGCCCATGGCGCGGCCTACAAGGTGGTGCCGGAAGCGCTCTGGGAACTGGGCGCCGACGTCGTACCGATCGGCGTCGAGCCGGACGGCTTCAACATCAACAAGGAATGCGGCTCGACCTCGCCGGAGGCGCTGGCCAAGAAGGTGCGCGAGATGCGCGCCGATATCGGCATTGCGCTCGACGGCGATGCCGATCGCGTCATTCTCGTCGACGAGCGCGGTCATCTCGTCGATGGCGACCAGCTGCTCGCGGTCATCGCGCAGAGCTGGAAGGAAGAGGGGCGGCTTTCGCGTCCCGGCATCGTCACGACCGTGATGTCCAATCTTGGCCTCGAGCGTTTCCTGCAGGGGTTAGGGCTCGAGATGGTGCGCACGCCGGTAGGCGACCGCTACGTGCTCGAGCAGATGCTCAAGGGCGGCTACAATCTCGGCGGCGAGCCGTCGGGCCACATCATCCTCTCCGATTACGCGACGACCGGCGACGGCTTCGTCGCCGCGCTGCAGGTGCTCGCAGTGGTGCAGAAGCTGCGCCGTCCGGTGTCGGAAGTCTGCCACCGCTTCGATCCGCTTCCGCAGATCCTCAAGAACGTGCGCTACAAGAGCGGCAAGCCGCTCGACGACATCGATGTCAAGTCGGCGATCGATGCCTGCGAGAAGCGCCTCAACGGCCATGGCCGCCTGTTGATCCGCCCGTCCGGCACCGAGCCGGTCATCCGCGTGATGGCCGAAGGCGACGACCGCATCATGGTCGAGGAAGTCGTCGACGAGAT
>JAEZEU010000163.1 GCA_023432885.1 Pseudomonadota bacterium
TCAACAAAAAACAGCGGCGGTGAGGGGTCCCGGCTTTTCGCCGGGACGACAAGAAGCAAAAAGCAAACAAAGAA
The DNA here is from genome assembly GCA_023432885.1 of Pseudomonadota bacterium. Lineage (GTDB taxonomy): Bacteria > Pseudomonadota > Alphaproteobacteria > Rhizobiales > Xanthobacteraceae > Bradyrhizobium. The sequence goes on from JAEZEU010000163.1 coordinate 75, forward strand.
GCACGGGAAGAAACATGTCAGCTACGGAAGTTCAGCCAAACAACATCGCCGATGTCGTGCGTGCGCAGGCGAAGAACCGCGGCAACGCGATCGTCTATGAATTCGAGGGACGGCTGACCACCTTCGCTGAGTTCGACGTCCACACCAACCGCGTCGCCAGTGCGCTGATCGCGCTTGGCCTGAAGAAAGGCGACCGCATCGCCTATCTCGGCAAGAACAGCGACATCTATTTCGAGTTGCTGATGGGCGCGATGAAGGCGGGCGTCGTGATGGCGCCGGTGAACTGGCGCCTCGCCGGGCCGGAAGTGGCCTTCATCGTCGAGGATTGCAAGGCGCCGGTGCTGTTCGTCGGGCCGGAATTCATCACCCAGGTCAAGAACATCAAGCCGCAACTGCCGGGCGTCAAGCATATCATCACCACCGAAGGCGGCGAGCCGGAATGGCAGGATTTTGCGGCCTGGCGCGACGCGCAGAGCGGCGCCGATCCGAAGGTGAAGATCGAGCCCAAGGACGTCGCCATCCAGCTCTACACGTCGGGCACGACAGGCAAGCCAAAAGGCGCGATGCTGTCGCATGCCAACATGCTCAACCTGGTGCAGACGGGCAATGAGGCGGAGAAGCCGGAGTGGAACAGGTGGTCGTCCAACGACGTGTCACTGGTGGCAATGCCGATCTTCCATATCGGCGGCTCCGGCTGGGGCGTTGTGGGAATGTATCACGGCGCCAAGGGCGTGATCGCGCGCGAGTTCGATCCGACAAAGGTGCTGGACTTCTTCGAGCAGTCCGGGATCACCAAGCTGTTCATGGTGCCGGCGGCGATGCAGTTCGTGGTGCGGCAGCCGCGCGCGCGCACGATGGATTTCTCGCGGCTGAAATACATGCTCTATGGTGCATCCCCCATCCCGGCGGCGCTGCTCAAGGAATGCATCGAGGTCTTCAAATGCGGCTTCGTGCAGCTTTACGGAATGACCGAGACCTGCGGCACTATCGTGGCGCTGCCGCCGGAGGACCACGTCGAAGGACTGGAGCGCATGCGCTCAGCCGGCAAGGCGCTGGCCGGCGTCGAGATCGCGATCCTCGACACCGACGGCAATCCATTGCCGCCGGGTGAAGTCGGCGAGATCGCGACCCGTTCGGGTTCGAACATGGTCGGCTATTGGAACCTGCCGGAGGCGACGGCGAAAACGCTCGGCAGGGACGGCTGGCTGCGCACGGGCGATGCCGGCTACATGGACAAGGACGGCTATCTCTACATCCACGACCGTATCAAGGACATGATCATCTCCGGCGGCGAGAACATCTATCCCGCCGAAGTCGAGAGCGCGCTGTGCGATCACCCCGACGTGGCGGAGGCCGCTGTGATCGGCATTCCCGACGACAAATGGGGCGAGGCGGTAAAGGCGGTCGTAGTGATGAAGCCGGGAAAGAGCGCGACGGCAACCGACATCATCAATTTCGCCCGAACGCGGATCGCAGGCTACAAGACGCCGAAGTCGGTGGATTTCATCGAGGCGCTGCCGAGGAATCCGTCCGGGAAGATCCTGCGGCGAAACCTGCGCGATCCCTATTGGGCGGGCAAGGACCGGCAGGTGAACTGAATGTCGTTCCGGCCTAGCAGGTCCGCCGTCCTGCCGTTCGCCCCTCTCACCCCTGCTGCTTCATCCGCTCGCGCAACGCGCGGCGGCGTTCCCTCGCCTCTCCCGGCCAGACCTCGTTGATGTCGTAGAACTCGGCAAACGCCTTCGCGCCTGGAGGCAAGGTCACCCAAGGCTGCTTGGTCGAAGTGAAGATATGGACGTCAGGGGGACATTGGCTCGGATCGTCCATGGTGCCGACGCGCACGAAGCGCACTGCGGGACCTGCACCGGGATAGTTGCTCCAGACCGCGACCTTGCAGACCGGACAGCGCGCGACGCGCTGTCCCTTGCCGCTGGCGGAGGGCGTGTCGATAACGTCAGGCTCGGACTTGAGGTGCTCGACGCGATCAAACTCATACATGGCGTTGAGCGCGTGCACGGTGCCTGTCTCGCGCTGACACCAGGTGCAGTGGCAGGCGTGCACCATCATCGGGCTACCGTGCAGGCGATAGCGGATATGTCCGCAGGCGCATCCACCCTCCACCGACTTTGCTCCCTAGCTTATAGTGACTCGGTTACCCCCATCGTCGTCCCCCAGACATTCTTCACCTCTCCCTTTCGGAGAGGTGAAATTCTGATGCCGCTCCAGTTCGAACTGGGCTGATCCTTCTAATACTTGCCTGCCCCCATATAGCCGAAAAGGAACCCGGCGACCTTCCGCTTCTGGATTTCCTCGCTGCCTTCGGTGATGCGGTAGCGGCGGTGATGGCGGTAGATGTGCTCGAACGGCTTGTGGCGCGAATAACCCATGCCGCCATGCACCTGCATGGCGCGGTCGGCGGCTTCGCAGCATAGCCGGTTTGCCCAGAAGTTGCACATGGACACGCGATCGGACAGCGTGTGCTCAACCTGGGCTTGCGTCAGCTGGTCCATCTCCCAGGCGGTCTTGCGGATCAACAGACGCAGCATCTCGGCTTGCGTTGCGAGTTCCACCAGCGGCCACTGGATGGCCTGGTTCTCGGCCAGCGCCTTGCCGAATGGCTTTCGCTCTCGCGCATATTTCACGCTTTCGTTGATGCAGTAGACCGCGGCGCCCAGCGAACTCGCCGCCTGGCGGATGCGGTTTTCGTGCACGAAGCACTGCGCCAGCGACAGGCCGCGGCCAACCTCGCCGAACTTCGCATCTTCAGGCACGAACACATCGGTGAAGCTTACGCGCGGGTGGTCGGTCGGCATGTTGAAGGTCCACATATACTCTTCGACCTTCACTCCGGGCGATTTGGCCGGCACCAGGAAGCAGGTGATGCCGCGCGCGTCCCCGTCATTGCCGCTCGTGCGCGCAAACAGCGCGCAATGGGTGGCAACATGCATGCCGGTCGTCCACATCTTCTCGCCGTTGATGATCCAACCCTTGACGTTGTCGCGGGTCGCCGGCACGGCCTTGGTTTCCATGTGCGTGGCGTCGGAGCCGTGGTCGGGCTCGGTCAGGCCGAAGGTGATGCGGTATTTCCCGGTGATCGAGCCGTCGATCATCGCCTTCTGCTCGTCGCTGCCGTAGCGGTCGAGCATGGTGACGATGGGGAGGTTGCCGACGATGGAATGCTCGTTCTGAAGGTCGTTGTGCAGACCGAGACCCTTTGACGCAAAATGCTCGCGGATAACGGCCATCCAGAGATTGGAGCCATCCTTTCCACCATAGCGCTTGGGGATCGCAAAGCGCAGATGGCCGGCGGCATCGGCCAGGTTCTTGGCCTTTCGCAGCAGCGCCTCCCATTCATGTCGCGGCAGGCCGCCATTCTCGAAATCGGTGCGCGCCCACTCGCGCCGGTGATCGAAGAAGCGGATGTTGTCGTCGGCCGCTTCCAGCGGCTTGATCTCGCGCTCGATGAAGCGGTCGAGTTCGGCGAGGTAAGCCGTGAGGTCGGCAGGCAGGTTGAAATCCAAAGCGGTCTCTCCCGGAATTGCGATTTGTTGGCGATTGCGTCTACACGCTACGCAGCGCGACTGGTCGGAATCGATTTAGCTGACAACACCCTGCCCCCGTCAAGCGAGGGAACGGGCTTGGCACGCGCGGGGGCCTTGCGTAATTGGATGGCCTCATGAAGCGGGCCGGGGCTACACTTGCGGCCGAATTCTTCGCCACAGAAAATCAAGCGGGAGCGGAAATGGATCTGAAATTCTCCAAGGTGACGCGCAAGGGGCCGATCACGATCGTCACGCTGTCGCGCCCGGAAGTCTACAACGCGCTGCATATCGATGCGCATTTCGAGCTCAACAAGGTGTTCGACGATTTCTCCGCCGACCCCGAGCAGTGGGTAGCGATCGTCACAGGCGCGGGCGACAAGGCGTTCTGCGCCGGCAACGACCTGAAATGGCAGGCGGCAGGCGGAAAACGCGGCTGGGACAAGGGCGGTTTTGGCGGGCTGACCTCGCGTTTTGACTGCGACAAGCCGATCATCGCCGCCGTCAACGGCGTCGCGATGGGCGGTGGATTCGAGATTGCGCTCGCCTGCGATCTCATCATCGCTTCCGAGAATGCGACCTTCGCGCTGCCCGAGCCGCGCGTCGGCCTTGCCGCGCTCGCCGGCGGACTGCAGCGGCTGCCGCGCCAGATCGGGCTGAAGCGCGCCATGGGCATGATCCTCACCGCGCGCCATGTCAGCGCCAGGGAAGGACTGGAGCTTGGGTTCGTCAACGAGATGGTGCCGCCGGGCGAGGCTCTGGCAGCCGCCGAGCGCTGGGCCGAGACCATAGCCAAGAACTCGCCGATGTCGATTCGCGCCTCGAAACAGGCCATCGAGAAAGGGCTCGCGGTGTCGCTCGAGCAGGCCATCACCGAGCAGCGCGACTATCCCGCGGTCAAGGCCATGGCGGCCTCACAGGACTATATCGAGGGCCCGAAGGCATTTGCCGAAAAGCGGCCACCGAAGTGGCTGGGGCGGTGACCGCTCTCTGACACGGTCATTTCGCGCCTCGTGAGGCAAACCCGGAATCTCGAGATTTCGGGTTCGGTCCTTCGGACCGCACCGGAATGACAATTGGACAGAGCTACGCCTTGTTTCCCAGCTCCCGCTTGTACGCCGCATAATTCGGCTGATCGACGGCCAGCTTGTCCATCGTGGTCTGCCAGAGGTGTTCCCTCAGCCCGGGCGTGTCGAGGCCGACCTCGCCGTTGGCGATCTTCCGCGCCAGCGCGCGGTTGAGCTCCATCAGCGAGCCGTCAAGGCCGAGCAGCTGCTTCAGCCGCCCGGCTTCCGCCGCATCGCTCGGCCCCTCCTGCGCGATCTGCCGCGTAACTAGATCGAGCGCATTGATGCCGACGCGGAGCTTGAAGGCGTTGTGGCCCTTGATGACGGGCGCGATCTCGGTGCGGAGGAAATCCGCAACCGCCTTGATCAGTTCGGTGGGTGTCGGTTCGTCCTGCATGTCATTTGCTCCTTGGGGCCAACAAGCGAAGCAAATCGATCTCCGTCTCCGAGGAACGCCTTCCGATCATGGCCTGCTCCATCGGATGATCGGGCGCGTTGCGAAATCGCTCCATCATCCGGCCGCACATGATGCCCCAGCGCAGCGTGCCCATAACTTCCCAGAACATGACCCGCGCGGGATCGACCCTGCGGCCCGCCTCCTCGTAACCGGCGAACATATCCTCGCGTGTCCCAAACCCGCCGACGGGCTTGTCGATCTCGCCGAACCGCCAGGAGTTGACGCAGATCCACCCCAGGTCCTCCATCGGGTCGCCGAAATGCGCGAGCTCCCAGTCCAGCACCGCACGCACGCCGTCACGGCCGATGATGAGATTGCCGTGGCGGAAATCGCCGTGCACCAGCGTCACCTCGCGCGAAGCACCCGGATCGTGATCGGCGAGCCATCGCAGCGCGAGCTCGAAGACCGGACGCGGCCAGTTGGCGTCCCGATACTCCCGTGCAAGATCGGCGATCTCCTGTGTCGAGGTCTTGGTGCGCAGCTTCGGCAGCCTCGCTTCGGGCAGGCCGTGAATCCCGGCGGCGATCCTGCCGACCTGCCGCGCGAGCAGCGGCCTTGCCCCGGCGAACTCTTCGTCACGCAGGATCTTTCGCGCAATGGTTTCACCTTCGACGCGGACCATGATGAAGCCGCGGCCAAGCCCCTCCTCGGGCTTCAGCACATGCAGCACGCGCGGCGAAGGCAGGCCGGCGTCGAAAGCGAGCTGCATCAGCGCGGCTTCGGCATCGACGCCCGGACGCGTGGAAGATACGCCATAACCCGGCGGCGCGCGGCGCAGGATTGCGCCGAGGTTGCCTGCGGGATGGACGATGTCGAAACTCCAGGTCTCCTGGCTGGCGCCGCCGGAAAGCTTTGCGGCGCCGATGACGCCGGTCGCCCCCGGATAGAACGAGGCGACGCAGCGCGAAAGTTCGGTCTCGATCATTTGCCCGTGAACTTCGCGGCGCGCTTCTCGAGGAAGGCCGTGACGCCCTCTCGAAAATCCTCCGCGCTGCCTGCGATGCGCTGCGATTCATACTCGAGGTTGAGCTGGTCTTCGAACGAGTTCTCCGGGCTGTCCCAATAAAGCTTGCGGATCAGCGACAGGGCGACCGTCGGGCCGTTCGCAAGCTCATGCGCGAGCTTCATCGCTTCATCCATCAGCGCGGCGTCGTCATGGACGCGGTTGACGAGGCCCCATTCCAGTGCCTTTTCCGCCGGTAGCCGCTCGCCCATCAGCGACAGCTCGATCGCGCGCGCTCGTCCGACCAGCCGCGGCAGCAGCCAGGTGGAGCCGCAATCCGGCACGAGGCCGATGCGGCGGAAAGCCTGCAGGAAATAGGCCGAGCGCGCGCACAGGATCATGTCACCGAGCAGCGCGAAGCTCATGCCGGCGCCGGCTGCGGGCCCGTTGACCGCGGTCACGAGCGGGCAATGCAGCCTGCGGATACGGCGCAGGAACGGATGGAAGCCGATCTCCAGCGAGGACCCGACGTTGCTCTTGCCCGGCTTCTGCTGGTTGCGGCCCTGCAGATTGGCGCCGGTGCAGAATGCGCGGCCGGCGCCGGTCAGCACCACGCAGCGCACGTCGGCCTTCTGCTCCTCGATTGCATCGAGCGCGTCGGCCAGTCCCCCCAGCATGTCCATGGAGACCGCGTTCATGACCTCCTGATGGTCAAGCCTGAGGACCGCAACCGGTCCATCGAAATCGAGCGTGACGTGCTTGAACTGCATTTTTTCCTCGTAAGCTGATTGCCGCGCATTTTCCGCACGGCGGTCTGATTGAAAATGTCGAGCGCCATATTTGATTTTTGAGGCGGGCTTGTCCATGGTGCGACCCGAACAGGACCCTGCGCCGGACGCACATCTAGCAGCATGATCCGCAAAAGTGGACACCGGTTTTCCATGCGACAAACGCATGGCGTTTGCGCGGAGATCATGCTGAAACCAGAGAAGCGACCGGCGATTTGAGAACACCAAGGAAACGCTTATGAGCATCTTCGACCTCACCGGCCGCACGGCCGTCATCACCGGCGGCAATGGCGGTATTGGGCTCGGCATCGCGCAGGCACTTGCGTCTAGTGGCTGCAACGTCTCGATCTGGGGCCGCAATGCCGACAAGAACAAGGCGGCGGCGGCGACCATGAAGGCAGGTCCTGGCAAGGTTCATACCCTCGTCTGCGACGTCACGGATTCCGCTTCGGTCAAGCAAGCGATGGAGGCAACACTCGACACCTTCGGCCGGGTCGACGGCTGTTTTGCCAATGCCGGCATCGGCGGCGGCGGGCGGCGCGCCTTCATCGACCGCACCGAGGAAGAGTGGCGGCGGATGTTTGCCACCAACCTCGACGGCGTATTCCACGTCTTCCAGGCCGCGGCGCGGCACATGACCGAGCGTGCGGAAGCCGGCGACAAGTTCGGGCGGCTGGTCGCGACATCAAGCCTTGCCTCGCTGTTCGGCACGGCGCGCAACGAGCACTACGCCGGCACGAAAGCGGCGCTGAACGCGCTGTGCCGGGCGCTGGCCGTCGAGCTTGCGCGATACGGCGTGACGGCGAATGCCATCCTTCCCGGCTGGATCAAGAGCGACATGACCGCCGGCATCATGGCTAACGAGAAGTTCGTCGCCAACGTGATGCCGCGCATCCCCATGCGCCGCTTCGGCGAGCCCTCCGATTTCGGCGGCATCGCCGTCTACATCATGAGCAAGGCCTCGTCCTATCACACCGCGGACTGCTTTGTGATCGACGGCGGGTATACGGCGTTCTGAGGCTCCCATGGAGTACGCGCCTTCGGACCTCAGCCAGCGCGAGCGCTACAAGGTGCTGACGTCGTTCGTCCTGCCGCGGCCGATCGCCTGGGTGACGACGGTGGGGCCGACGGGCGTGGTCAAACGCCGCGCCGTTCAGCTTCTTCAACGCGTTCTGCGAGAGCCCTCCGCTGTGCATGTTTGCGGCCAACAACCGGCCGGACGGGCGGACCAAGGATACGCTGGTCAACATCCAGCGCACGGGTGAGTTCGTGGTCAATATCGCCGACGAGCCGCTGGCGCGGGCGATGCACGAATCCTCCGGCGACTTCCCACCCGAGGTCGGCGAGCCCTCCTATCTCGGCTTGAAGCTCGCGCCCTCCTCCAAGATATCCGTGCCGCGGCTCGCCGACACGCCGTGGGCGATGGAGTGCAAGATCTGGAAGATCATTGACGTGAATGGCGACCGCGTCCTCGTCATGGGCGAAGGGATCAATTTCTACATCCGCGACGAACTGTGAGACCGCGAGGCCATGCGCGTGCACATGGACCTATATCACCCGATTGGCCGGATGTTCGCGGACCGCTATTGCCGGACGGATGCCCGGGTGATCTTTCCGCCGGCGCAGGGGCCGGCGGCGAAGTGATTGTAGGATTGACTAGCCGCAGGCGTAATCCGCCAAGCCTGTTTGCCCGAGGCGCGGCGGCTAATCCGCCCTGCGCGGCCGCCGGCCGGTGTGCGCGCAGGAAGGGCTAGGCTGTTCTCCGATTGCACTCATCTTTCGCGCAAACTCTCCTGTTTGTAGCGGGCGAGCGGGGACAGCAGGTAACTAATGATCCTACGCGAACCAGTCTTGATTTCGACGGTTACGGCCATGCCGGGCGAAAGATTGACGCGCTTGTTCTCGATCTCCATCTGGCTGCGGTCGATTGATATCCGTGCAGCGTAGACCAGCTCCTGTCCCTTCGGCTCACTGCTGGTTGCTTCCGCACCAGCCAACGCCTCGTTCCCTCTGTCCATGGGCTTGGTGCGGGTGATCGCGTCCTGGGAAATGCTGAGCACCTTGCCTTGCAGCAGGCCGTATCTGGTAAAATTGAACGTGTCGATTTTGATCGCCGCACCCTGGCCCAGTTCCACGAAGCCGATGTCGCGGTTCGAGACCATGGCTTCGATCTCAAGCCGGCTTTCTATTGGAACGATGAGCATAAGCATCTGCGCCGGCGTCACGACGCCGCCTATGGTGTGGATAGCAAGCTGCTGGACCGTACCATCGATCGGCGCCGTCAGCCTTTGCAGGCTGGTCCGCTGCTCGGCCTTGATGGCATCCTGAGTCAGTCCGGCGGCCTTCTCCTCCGCCTTGGCCAAGCTTTCGAACAGGCCCCGCTCGTACTCAGCCAAGACCTTCGTCCGAGTTTCCATCAGGACAGAGATAGCAGCAGCAGCTTCGCTGGATCGGCGTTGCATCACTGAAATTTCCTGCTGCTGTGCGACATACTCCTGGTATTCCGTCAGGTATGTGAGCTTGGATCCCAATTCCTTCTGAAACAGCTGTTGGCGAATTTCGACGCGCTGTTGCAGCGGAGCGAGGACAGCCTTGATCTTTTCGACAGAGGCCTCAAACGTGGCTCTTTCAGCCTCCTTCTGCTTCACCTGCTGGTCGATGGCGGCCAGCTTGGCATTTTGCTCGGCAGCCTGGCTGGCGAGAAAACGGCGGTGCATCTCGATCTGCGCGGGGGTTGCGTCCGCAGGCGGCTTGAAGGCGTTTAGAGGATCTTCGTTTCTCGCCAATGCCGCCCTCGTTCGAGCGACGTCGAGCTGAGCTGAAAGCAAGTCGCCCTTCAAGCGGCTGAGCTCCGCCGCTGTGATCGTCGTATCAAGCTCGATCAGTACATCGCCGCTTTTGACGGCCTGTCCGTCGTGAGCCTTGATCGAGCGCACGACACCGGTTTCGAACGGCTGGATTGTCTTGGTGCGACCGCTCGGAATAAGCTTGCCCGGGGCGATCGCGACAATGTCGACGGTGCCCAGACATGCCCATGCGACTGCAAAAATGAAGACGGCAACGATGCTGAACGCGGTAGCGCGTCCAAGTGGCGAAGGCGGAGTCTCAACGATCTCGAGGGCAGCCGGCAGAAAGGCAATTTCGTCGTGCCGCGGGCGCCCTCCGCCGGGCCCGATACGTGCGACTGCCCGCCCGAATTTGCGGGAACGACCGGAAAGTATGATGATTCCAGCGCTCGCTATCGCTGCGCCCGACGGTGTTTCCTTCTCTGCGTCAGGCTGGATGCTATTCCGGCCAACATCAACGAGATTGCGAGAGATACCGTTCGCGCGTGTGAGTGAGGTCTTCCAAAGCTGTTGCAGGTGTCTGACTGCGGCCTCACGGGACTGCTCGACCTGGGTAGCCAGCGCTCCGCGCTTCTTCACGAAGACAAGCCGGCCGTCCCATACCGCCTCGAATTGGTCCCGTGTCATGAGGGTTGACCGCTCGGCATCGGGCGCGAGAACGATGGCGGTATCGCCCGCGACCCTTCCAAGCAACAAGAAGCTTCCCTTGCGAAGTACAGCGATGGCCGGCAGCGGGCCACTGGCCAGCCGAGTCCAAGGCAACCTCGAGCAGCGGGCCGCGAGACCGGCCGTCCTGGCGAGGCGAACCATCTCCTTGACGCCCACGGGAGAAACAACATTTCGGTGGAGCTGGTGAGATTCGACGCCAGCGCCGATAAGACGAAGCAATAAAATCAAAATGTATAAACCCGGATCCTCCATCGGCGCCTTAGCATTTGCCTCCATTGCGGTTAGCCTTTATGCATCGGGTGTGACATGGTCCAAGCTTTGTAGCCGTTAGGAATAGTGTTCCTGCAAGCCTGCCTGTAGGCGGTGCAGCTTTGAGTATCGACCGCCAGCTCTTATCAGCTCCTGATGAGAGCCATCCTCGATCAGTCGACCGCGCTCGATCGTGATCACGCGATCTGCAAGCCGAAGCGCCGAGAGACGGTGCGCGATGATGATCACGGTCCGACCGCGCGCCATCTGCGCCATATTCTTTTGCACGATGCTCTCGCTTTCATAATCGAGAGCACTCGTCGCCTCGTCGAAGATGAGAATGCGGGGATCTGCGATGAGCGCGCGAGCAATAGCGATGCGTTGACGCTGTCCGCCTGACAGAGTCCCACCACGCTCGCCGACGATGGTGTCATAGCCCTCCGGTAGCTTGAGGATGAAATCGTGGGCTCCGGCGAGCTGGGCGGCGGCCATGACGTTTTCCGCCGAGATCGCTGGATCTACGAGAGCGATGTTCTCTCGGACCGAGCCATTGAACAGTGTGCTGTCCTGGAGAACGACCCCTATTTGACGGCGCAGGCGGGCCGGATCGACCTGGGCGATATCCACGCCGTCGATGAGCACGCGTCCGCTTTCGGGCAGGTAAAGGCGCTGGACAAGTTTTGCCAGAGTACTCTTGCCCGATCCGGAAGTGCCTACGACTCCGAGCACCTGGCCAGCTGGCACCTGCAAATTGATGTCGTGCAGGATTTCGGGGCCGTCGATGCGATAGCGGAAGCTGACGTTCTCAAAGGTGATGTCGCCGCAGATCGCAGCGAGAGCCATTTTGCCCGGACTGTAGACCGGCTCAGGCGCGGTGTTGAGAATATCGCCAAGGCGCTCAACCGACAGCCGGGCCTGATGAAAATCCTGCCATGTTTGTGCCAGCCGCAGGACCGGAGTACTCACCCGACCGGCAAGCAAGTTAAAAGCGATGAGTTCGCCGACCGAGAGCTCGCCCCCGATGACGAGCTTTGCTCCGAAAAACAGGATCGCGGCGCTAGCCAACTTGCTTACGAACTGAACGCTTTCGCTCGCGACATTTCCCAAACTCGTGACCCGGAAGCTGGCAGCAACATAGCCAGCCAGTTGCTCCTCCCACCGCCGCTGCATCTGCGGCTCGACCGCCATCGCCTTGAGCGTCTCGATTCCGGACACGCTCTCGACCAGGAAAGCCTGATTTTCAGCGCCGCGCTTGAACTTCTCGTCCAGGCGCCGCTGGAACAGCGGCGTCGCGACTGCGGATATCCCGATATAGAAAGGGAATGAGACGAGGACGATCCAGGTTAACAGCGGAGAATAGCAGAACAGCACTGCGATGAAGATACTCGTAAAGAACAGGTCGATCACCAAGGTGAGGCCGGAACTGGTCAAAAAGTTGCGGATGTTTTCCAGTTCGCGCACTCGGGCAACCGAGTCACCGACCCGTCTTGCCTGGAAGTATCCGATCGGTAATCCGAGCAGATGCCGAAACAGCCGTGCGCCGAGTTCGACGTCGATACGATTGGTCGTATGGGAGAACAGGTAGGTACGAAGGATGCCCAGGATTGTTTCGAACAAGGCGATTGCAACCAGTCCGATCGCAAGTACTTCCAGGGTGCTCAAGCTGCGATGCACGAGCACCTTGTCAACAACGACCTGGAAAAACAGCGGCGAGACCAACGCAAACAGCTGAAGGAAGAACGAGGCCAGCAGGACTTCGCCCAGCATCCGCTTGTATTTATGGATCGCTCCGAGAAACCAAGTAATATCAAATCGGGTCGACAGGTCAGTGAGGCTGGCCCGCTTCGTCATCATCAGGACCCGGCCGTCCCACACGGCTTCGAACTCGGCTTGCGCCATCTGGATCGGATGCGGCCGACCTGGCTCAAGCACGATGAGCTTGTCCTCGGCGACTTTGCCGAGCAGCAAAAAGCCTCCATTCTTCAGGGCAGCCAGCGCAGGCATCGGTGTATTGGCAAGCCGAGCCCATTTCGTTGCAGAGGCGCGGGCCTTCAACCCGAATGACTTCGCGCAGCGGAGAATTTCGGGCACCCCGATCGTGCCGCCGCCAAACTGGTGACGAATCTGTTCGGGCTCGACTCCCAAACCGTGAAACCGAAGCATCATCACCAAGGCGATGAGACTGGGATCAGTTGGTGACAAGTTCGTACGCGGTGCGCACACGCCCCTTCCCCGACCAAAAATGAATGTTGTTCGCCGAAATCCAACCCAAGTTGAACTTGCCAAAGGGGGATTTTATTTGGAGACGACTTCCGAGGGTGTACCCGCAACCGTGCACAGCACACTTAGGATTAGCTTGGCGGTGTGTCTCCCGTCAGCAGAGCCGAACGATGACGGGAGTCATGCTCGAAGGAAGCCTGCCGGTTCGACTAGCTCGCTTTAGCCAATGTCTGAGCCAGGGTTGCCGACAAATCGGTCCGACCTAACCCTTGGCTCAGGCCAGCTCCGGTGTCGGCAAAACTTGTGGCCGCAAACTGGTTCACCAGATTCATCGGCTGTTGGCTGATGGCACTTTGCTGGACTGCGCCGGATTTGGCGACCAGACTGACATTGTCATAGAGCGCGCCACGCCCGTCGGCGGCTTGGCCTGCGGCCTCGCGGAAGGTGAGGCGGTCTTGACCACCGGTTCCCGTCACCGAAAAGTGGTAGGTTTTCCAGTTGCTGCCGGGCGGGACAGTGGCGACGACGTTGTCGTTCCACAAAACTTCAATCGTGCTGGTGCGCCTGCCGGAGTCGGGCCGCAACCGCGCATCGAAGGAGAGATCGTAGCTCTGCCCTGCAGTGGTCTGCACCGTCTGGTAGAGACCGTCCCGAGCGCCTCGATAATCGAGCTCGCCAAAGTTCGAACCATCGGTGGCCTTGACCCGGTTGAGATTGTTCCACAACTCGATCGTGCCGCCGCTGATCGCCGTCCAGCCCGGTATCGAACTGAATGCGGCCCAACTGTTCGCGGCCACGGATGGCGCTTCGAACGATCCGTTCACCAGGAGGTTCTGGCCACTCGGCACAGGTGGCGGCGTTGATCCCGGCACGGCCGTTGTGTCAGTGACTGTGAAGCTCTGCGGGCTGTCGTCGTAGATGGCGAGCTTGCTGCCGGAAACGGGAGCGCCATTGTAGGTAGCGCTTTCAACATAGATGTTGCGGTCCGTGGCGGACGTACCGCCCCAGAGATCATTGAGAAGCTTCACCGAGACCGTGTGGCTGCCCGCGGCCCAGTCGCCCTTGACCTGCAACACGTCGGCCTGCCCGCTTCCGTGAAGGGCCTTGGCTGTCAGCGTAGCGCCGATCTGCTTGCCATCGACATAGATGGCATACTGGGAATCACCTTGGTAGGCGTCCTGCGTTATCTTCAGCTCGAGCGTGTCGGAGCCGCTGCCGATTGTGGTGTTCACGCCCGGGGTTGGTGGTGGCGTTGTGACGACAGGCGGTGGCGGGTTTGTGACTACCGGGGGCGGCGAGGTCGTGTCCGTCGGCGAAACGGTGAGCCAGCCACTCGTGTCGGGATAGGATTGTGAGATTGAGCCGGTTTCGTGGGCGGCGGTCTTGAATTGGGCGAAGGTTTTGGACCCACCCCATTGAAACCTGCTTCCCCCGTCAGACATGAAGTATTGATTGTTGGTCCAGGTGTTTCCTCCATTGAGCATGCCGGACTGGTTGTAATCAGCGAAGCCGCCGACGTAGCCGTGCCCATCATGATCCACGATGATGTTGTCATGGATTTGGTTGCCGGTGGTCGTGTAAGTACCGAACGTGCCGGAACCTCTGTTCTGCTGAATCATGACGATTCCATTGCCGCCTCCGGTCATTTCGACCCGGTTGCCATAGACCTGCACGTTCCGGGAATTTTGAATGTTGATATCGGCGCCCCAACCCCATCCGCGCTTGTCGCCGTATCCATTCCCGTAGAGCGTATTGTTGCGGATAATCGCGTCGTAACTGATTTCGTGGCTGATGCCATTGATCGTGTTATGGACGACAACATTGTCTTCATAGAGCGTGTGGATGTTGTTGATGTCGGTCCACATGCCCGAACCATTGTTGTCGTGCGAGTAATTGCCTCGCACGACCAGGTTATCCGTGTCAGCGAACTTGAATCCGCCTGCTTCCCAAAGCGGATCAATGCCAGACCAGAAGCCGTTCCTTGCGAGTTCATTGCCTTGAACGAGGATGTTATTGCCGTACCCGCCGAGCCCCATCTGACCATTGTCATGCACGTAATTGCCGATGATCTGGCTGCCGTCATGGGCAGTGATACCCACGGCGTAGTTCAGGCGGACTTCATTGTCCCGAATGGTCCAACTCTGGTCACCGCGAATGGCGCCGTCCTGAATCTGAGGATCATACTTCTCGATGACAAGGTTTTGTATGGTTACGTTCTTGGCGCTGCCATGGAAAGCATCGGTCAGCTTGCCAGCTTCAACCGCGTGCCCCGTCGGGCTATCGGCGATGTAGATCTTGTCGGCGGCATAGTCGAAATAGAAGGTGCCAGGAACGACCTTGGAGAGAGCGTCGACCGGCTTTAGCGGTGTATTGTCAAAGAACACGGTCTCCGGATTGCCAGGCCTCTGAGTACCCGGCAAGAACTCTGCAGCGGAGTTGGCGCGGCCTTGCTGCGTCTGGCCGCCAACAACCCAGAGATTGCCGCTCTGGGTCCAACTGGATAGCACGGCCGAGCCGTTGAGGATTGCTCCTTCAGCACCGATAAAGGTCTGACCATCTTTCGGCGCGATGGAAACGCCGCGATAGACGCCAGGCTCAAAATAGAATGTGGTCCCAGCAGGAGCTGCACTCACGAGAGCCGAGATATTGTCGCCAGGATGAAGGATGATCGCTCCGGTGGGCGCCGATGTGGCCTTTGGCCCATAAATTCCCATTGTAACCTCCCGTGGAATCTCGTGGCTGTTCGCGGCTCCGTGATGAAACTGCAGTTTCCCGCACTTCCTTCAAATTGCAGTCCAGGATTTGCAATTCGGTTTGCGCCGATGGCGAGATGAAAATGCGGCAAGACAGCAGTATCCTGCTGTCGCATATTGGGCATCGTCGAATGCTCACGTGCAGGCGCACTGACCATCCGCGGGAAATCCCAACAGCTCGCTATGGCGTGCGCCGGGGCGCTAACA
>JAEZEU010000196.1 GCA_023432885.1 Pseudomonadota bacterium
CGGCCTTTATCGGATTGGCCTTGGCCCGGATCGCGTCCTGGCCCGGCACTTCCTCCGCGCCGCTTACGACTTCACGTAAAGTGGCGCCAGTGATGGTTTTTGCATCGAGATCAATGAGATCGCCGAGTTGCTTCATCAGTTTCGGAACGCCGCCGGCGTGATGGAAGTGCTCCATGTAATGATCGCCTGACGGCTTGAGATCGACCAGCACCGGCACCTCGCGGCCGAGCTTGTCGAAGGCGTCGAGGTCGATCTTGTGCCTAGTGCGATGGGCGACGGCGGTGAGATGGATCAGGCCATTGGTCGACCCGCCGATCGCCTGCAGCACCACCTGCGCATTGCGGAAGGACGATGCGGTGAGGAACTCGCTGGGCTTCGGCCCCTTCGCCTTGGCCATGGCGGCGGCGACGCGCCCGCTCGCCTCCGCCGAACGGAAACGTTCGGCATGCGGCGCGGGGATCGTGGCGCTCATGGGCAGCGACAGGCCCATCGCCTCGGTGATGCAGGCCATGGTGCTGGCGGTGCCCATTACCATGCAGGTGCCGACCGAGGGCGCTAGGCGGCCGTTGACCGCATCGATCTCGTTGTCGTCGATTTCGCCCGCACGGTATTTCGCCCACAGCCGCCGGCAATCGGTGCAGGCGCCCAGCACCTCGCCCTTGTGATGGCCGACCACCATCGGGCCGACGGGAATGACGACGGTCGGCAGGTCCGCGCTCACGGCGGCCATGATCTGCGCCGGCAGCGTCTTGTCGCAGCCGCCGATCACCACCACGGCATCCATCGGCTGGGCGCGGATCATCTCCTCGGTGTCCATCGCCATCAGGTTGCGCAGATACATCGAGGTCGGGTGCGAGAAGCTTTCCGCGATCGAGATGGTCGGGAACACAAAAGGCATCGCGCCCGACAGCATCACGCCGCGCTTCACCGCTTCCAGTATCTGCGGCACATTGCCGTGGCAGGGATTGTAGTCGCTGTAGGTATTGGTGATGCCGACGATCGGGCGGTCCAGCGCATCGTCGGAATAGCCCATTGCCTTGATGAAGGCCTTGCGCAGGAACAGCGAGAATCCGGCATCGCCATAACTTGCCAATCCCTTGCGAAGCCCGTCGGTCATTTTTGCTTCCTTAGCTTGAAGGGTCCACTAAAGGAGCGTGCGGAATCGTTGTCAATGCACGACAATTATTCGCGATCACACGCCGCCCAACCCAGGGCGTCATTCCGGGGGCACGCGTAGCGTGAATCCGGAATTCGAGATTCCGGGCTCGATGCTGCGTATCGCCCCGGAATGAAGTGGCCTACTTCTTCCAGTCGATCACGCGGCTTTTGTCCCCGTCGAACTCCATGCTGCAGAACGTGCCGCCCTGGTAGAAGTCGCCGACGGGATCGGGCTTGAGTTTCGCCTGCTCCGCCATTGCGTGCTCGCGGAAATCTTCCCCGCGGCCAATCGGGCGATAGCCCAGGTCGTAGGCGCGGTGGTTGTCCCACCAGACGCGCTCGTTATAGGAGGCGCCATAAAACACCTCGAAATGGATGTCGGGATGCTCGAGGCCGATGCGGCAGAGCTGCACGAGGTCTTCCGGCTTCAGCCAGATCGAGAGCCGGCGGTGGTCGAGCGGCACCTCGCCGAAATTGCCGATGCGGAGACATGTCACCTTCATGCCGTGCTTGTCGGCATAGAGCGCGCCCAGCGCCTCGCCGAAGACCTTGCTGACGCCGTAGCGGGTGTCGGGCCGCGCGGTGACGTCGGTGCCGATGCGATGGTGACGCGGGTAGAAGCCGACCGCGTGATTGGAGGAAGCGAAGACCACGCGCTTGACGCCCTTGCGGTACGCCGCCTCGAACAGATTGTAGCAGCCGATGATGTTGGCCTGGTGGATCTGGTCCCAGCTGCCTTCCACCGAATAGCCGCCGAAATGCAGGATGCCATCGATTCCCTCGCAGATCGCTTCGACCTGTGCGAGATCAGCGAGATCGGCCGCCTTGAATTTCTCCGCCTCGCCGAGATCAGCCGGCGTGTTGATGTCGCTGAGCAGCAGGTCCGGATAGATCGGCGGCAGCAGCTTGCGCAAAGACGTGCCAATTCCGCCCGCGGCACCGGTCATCAATATGCGTGGCATCTCTTCCCTCTGTTTGATCGCGATCATTTGTAGTCGTTCGCCGGGAGTGATAGCAGACTATCCGCTGAGGAAACGCAACAACGAGAACAGCAAATGTCCGATGTATCTTACGCGGCCGGATGGCGGCCGGCGACGCACTACCCCGATCCCGCGATCCATGCACTCGATCCGCGCTTCGAAAAATACTGGCTCAAATTATCCGCGGTGGAGCGGCTGGCCACGGGGCTGCGCTGGGCGGAAGGCCCGGTATGGTTCGGCGACGGGCGTTATCTGCTCTGCAGCGACATCCCGAACCAGCGCATCATCAAATGGGAAGAAGAGACCGGCGCGGTCAGCATCTTCCGCAAGCCATCGAACTTCGCCAACGGCAACACCCGCGATCGCCAGGGGCGGCTGATCACCTGCGAGCATGGCGGGCGGCGCGTGGTGCGTACCGAATATGACGGTTCGATCACGGTGCTAATGGATTCCTTCGAAGGCAAGCGGCTGAACTCGCCGAACGATGTCGTGGTGAAATCCGACGGCTCGATCTGGTTCACCGATCCCATCTTCGGAATTCTCGGCGACTACGAGGGTTACAAGTCGGAGCCGGAGATCGAGCCCAACGTCTACCGGCTCGACCCACAGACCGGGAAGGCCACCATCGTAGCCGAAGGCGTGCTGGGGCCCAACGGTCTTGCCTTCTCGCCCGACGAGAAAATCCTCTACGTCATCGAATCCCGCGGCGTGCCGAATCGCAAGATTCTCGCCTTCGACGTCTTGCCCTCCGGCGACAAGCTGTCCAATAAGCGCGTCTTCGTCGACGCCGGGCCCGGCACGCCGGACGGTTTTCGCATCGACATCGACGGCAATCTCTGGTGCGGCTGGGGCATGGGCGTTCCCGAGCTCGACGGCGTCGTGGTGTTCGCGCCCGACGGCGTCATGATCGGCCGCATCGCACTGCCCGAACGCTGCGCCAACCTGTGCTTCGGCGGGCTGAAGCGTAACCGCCTGTTCATGGCGGCAAGCCAGTCGATCTATGCGCTGTATGTGAACACGCAGGGCGCGCCGGGGGGATAGTCGCGAAAGCACAATCGTAGGGTGGCCAAATCGAAGCATGCCTACCTACGTGTGCCGCCCATGTGACCGCAGGCCAGGCGCAAGAGCGCCTTTGCTTCCCTACGAATGAAAACGCCGGAGCGATTTCTCGCTCCGGCGTCGTTGTTTCGCGACTGAAAAGACTTACGCCGCGTTGAAGCCGGCGACCGCCTTCACTTCGAGATATTCCTCGAGGCCATACTTTCCCCACTCGCGGCCGTTGCCGGACTGCTTGTAGCCGCCGAACGGCGCGCTGCGGTCGTTCGGTGCGCCCTGCAGGTTGACATTGCCGGCGCGGATCTGGCGGGCGACCTTGCGGGCGCGCTCGACGTTGCCGGCCGTGACGTAGCCGGCAAGCCCATACGGCGTGTCGTTGGCGATCTTGATGGCGTCGGCCTCGTCCTTGGCGCCGATGATGGTCAGCACCGGTCCGAAGATCTCCTCTTTCGCGATCGTCATGTCGTTGGTGACGTCGGCGAAGATGGTCGGACGGACATAGAAGCCCTTGTTGACTCCCTCGGGCAGGCCCGGGCCGCCGGCGACAAGCGTAGCGCCCTCGTCGATACCCTTCTTGATCAGCGCCTGGATCTTGTCCCACTGCACGCGGTTGACGACCGGGCCGATGGTAGTGCCTTCGCCGCGGGGATCGCCGGCCTTGGTCTTGTCGGCGACGCCCTTGGCGATTGCAGCCACTTCCTTCATCTTCGACAGCGGCACGATCATGCGCGAAGGCGCGTTACAGGACTGTCCGGAGTTGTTGAACATGTGCATCACGCCACCGGTCACCGCCTTGGCGAGATCGGCATCCTCGAGGATCACGTTCGGCGACTTGCCGCCGAGCTCCTGGCTGACGCGCTTGACGGTCGGAGCTGCGCGCTTAGCAACATCGACCCCCGCGCGGGTGGAGCCGGTGAAGGAGATCATGTCAATGTCCGGATGCTCCGCCATGGCAGCGCCGACCTCCGGGCCGAGGCCGTTGATCAAGTTGAACACGCCCTTCGGCACGCCGGCCTGATCGAGGATTTCCGCGAAGATCAGCGCCGAGCTCGGCGTGAACTCGCTCGGCTTCAGGATCATGGTGCAGCCGGCGGCGAGCGCAGGCGCGACCTTGCAGGCGATCTGGTTGAGCGGCCAGTTCCACGGCGTGATCATGCCGACCACCCCGACCGGCTCGCGAAGGACGACCGCGGTGCCGACGTTTTCTTCAAAGTGATAGTTCTTCAGCACCTCCAGGGTGGAAGCAATGTGGCCGAGGCCGGCGCCCGCCTGCAGGCGTTCAGCCATCGGCAGCGGCGCGCCCATCTCGTCGGAGACGGCGGCGCCAATCTCCTTCATGCGGCCCTTGTAGATCTCGATGATCTTCTCGAGCAGCGCAATGCGCTCCTCGCGGCTGGTCTGCGAATAGGACACGAAGGCGCGCTTGGCGGCGGCGACGGCCTTGTCGAGATCGGCCTTGGAGCCGAGCGCAACCTCATACATCGCTTCTTCCGTCGCGGGGTTGACGACGGGGGTGGACTTCTTGACGACCGGATCGACCCAGGCGCCGTCGATGTAGAATTGCATGCGATTGACCATCGGAAACCTCTTGGTACGGACGGGAGGGAATGAGAACGAAAAGCGTTCGGCGAGCATCCTTGCACGAAAGCCCGGGCTGTTGAACCCGCGATATGCGGATGGCCGCTAGGCGGCATGCGGGGAATATAGGGCTGCGGCGGCGCTGGGGGCAAGGTGACCCGTCATGCCGGGACGCCCCTCCTGGCGAGGGCCCTGTAGCGACGGCTACACCGCCATCTTCCTGTGGCGGATCGGCGCGCCGACGGTGAGGCTTTCGGCGGCATCGATGATGGCGTTGGCGTCGAGGCCATAGTGACGGTAGAGGTCGTCGATGGTGCCGGTCTGGCCGAAGCGCTCGACGCCGAGCGCCTCGACGCGGTTGCCGCGGACGCTGCCGAGCCAGCCGAGCGTCGCCGGGTGGCCGTCGACCACGGTGACGATGCCGCAATCGTGCGACAGCGGCGCCAGCAGATTCTCGACATGGCTGAGATACTGCACGGCGCGGCGCTCGCGCCGCAGTTTCCGCGCGTCGGTCCAGCCGGCATACAGGCGGTCGGCAGAGGTGATGGCGAGCAGCCCGACGTCGCGATGGCTCTCGCCAATGAAGCCAACCGCTTCGATCGCCTCCGGCGCGACCGCGCCGGTATGGGCGATCACGATATCGCAGTTCGGCCCCGGCTTGCGCAGCCAGTAGGCGCCCTCGGTAATCTCGTGCTTCAGCACCGCGCTCATCGGGCGCTGCGGCTGCTCGATGGTCCGCGTGGACAGCCGCAGGTAGACCGAACCGCCCTCCCCGGCTTCGCGCTGCATGTGCTCGAAACCCCAGCGCATGATCACCGCAAGCTCATCGACAAACGCCGGCTCGAACGAGGCAAGGCCATCCTGCGCGATGCCGATCAGGGGCGTTGCGATCGACTGATGCGCGCCGCCCTCGGGCGCGAGCGTGATTCCGGAGGGCGTCGCCGCCACCATGAACCGCGCATCCTGATAGCAGGCATAGTTGAGGGCATCGAGGCCGCGCTCGATGAAAGGATCGTAGAGCGTGCCGACCGGCAACAGCCTCTCGCCGTTGATCTGGTGCGAGAGCCCAAGCGCCGAAAGCATGATGAAGAGGTTCATCTCGGCTATGCCGAGCTCGATGTGCTGTCCCCCAGGTGAGAATTCCCAGGTGAAAGCGGAGGGAATCTTCTCCTGCCGGAAAAGATCGTGGTTCTCGGCTTTCGCAAACAATCCGCGCCGGTTCACCCAGGCGCCAAGGTTGGTGGAGACGGTGACGTCGGGCGAGGTCGTGACGATGCGCGAGGCAAGCTCGGTATCGCCGCGCGCAAGCTCGTTCAGAATGAGGCCGAATCCCTGCTGCGTCGACATTTGCGCGGACGGCTTGAAAGCAAGCTCGCGCGGCACCTCGATTTCGGGGGCGCTGAGCCTGCGCCGGCCTTCGCTGTTGAACGGCGCGGCTGCCAGAAATGCTTCGAGCTTCGCCGGATCCTGCGAAAGACCTTCGAACCTGTCCCACTCCTGGCCAGGTCGGATGTTCTGGGCCGCGCGCCACTTCTCCATCTGCGCTACCGTCATTAGACCGGCATGGTTGTCCTTGTGGCCCTGCATCGGCAGGCCGACGCCCTTGATGGTGTAGGCGATGAAGCAAACCGGGCGGTCGTGATCGATGGCCTCGAAGGCCTCGATCATGCTGGCCATGTCGTGGCCGCCGAGATTGGACATCAGCGCCAGCAATTGCTCGTCGCTGCGGCGGTCGATCAATTGCGAGACCGGTCCCTGGTCGCCAATGTCGTCCTGCAGGTGCTTGCGAAAGGCGGCTCCGCCCTGGAAGCAGAGGGCGGCGTACATCTGGTTCGGGCAATTATCGATCCAGCGCTTCAACGCCTCGCCGCCCGGTTCGGCGAAGGCGGCCTGCATCAGCGTGCCGTATTTCACAATCACCACGTCCCAGCCGAAATTGCGGAACATGGTTTCGAACTTCGCCCACAATCCTTCGCGCACGACGGCATCCAGGCTCTGGCGGTTGTAGTCGACGATCCACCATGTGTTGCGCAGGCTCTGCTTCCAGCCCTCCAGCAACGCCTCGAAGATGTTGCCCTCGTCCATCTCGGCATCGCCGACCAGCGCGATCATGCGCCCCTCGGGACGGTCCTTCATCCAGCCATGCGCTTTCACATAGTCCTGCACCAGCGAGGAGAACAGCGTCTGCGCGACGCCGAGGCCGACCGACCCGGTGGAGAAATCGACATCGTCGGTGTCCTTGGTGCGCGAGGGATAGGACTGCGCGCCCTTGTAGCCGCGAAAATTCTCCAGCTTGTCGCGGGTCTGGTGACCGAACAGATACTGGATGGCATGGAACACGGGGCTCGCATGCGGCTTCACCGCGACGCGGTCCTGCGGGCGCAGCACCGAGAAATAGAGTGCCGACATGATGTTGGCGAGCGAAGCGGACGACGCCTGATGTCCGCCGACCTTCAGCCCGTCGGTGTTGGGGCGGACATGGTTGGCATGATGGATGGTCCACGACGACAGCCACAGCACCTTGCGGCTGAGCGCGGACAACATCTCCAGGCGTGCGGGCGCAATTCCCATGGGGGCGTTTCCTGTAACGGCGATTTGGCTGATTCTAGTCCCAAGAGGGCGGCCGAAAATCTCAAATCCTGGCGACATACCCGAGAAAGTTGGGATATCTTCTCAAGAATACTGCTCACACGACGGATTCATCCCAATGACCTCGCTCGACGCCATCGACCGCAAGATCCTCGGCCTGTTGCAGACCGACGGGCGCATGACCATGCAGGAGATAGCCGACAAGGTCGGCCTGTCCGTCTCGCCCTGTCACCGACGGGTCAAGCTCCTGGAACAACGCGGCGTGATCTCACGCTATGTCGCAAGTGTCGACCAGAAGGCACTTGGCCTGCATGTCAGCGTCTTCATCTCGATCAAGCTGGCGCGGCAGAAGGAGGAAGATCTCAACCGCTTCGCGCGCG
>JAEZEU010000198.1 GCA_023432885.1 Pseudomonadota bacterium
TCCTCGATGCTTTCGACCTCCAGCCCGATCATGGTGAGCTTGTCGGCGAGCTTGTCCAGGGGCTCGTCTGTCGCGAGATGTTCCTTCAGCCAGGAGAGCGTGAATTTCATGGCGTATTTCCTAGAAAACCTCGACCAGGCGGAAGCGTTCGCACATCAGCATCATGTCTTCGCGAAATTTGCCTTGCCGCCCGAAATAATTGCGGTGCGCCCGGCGCCAGTAGTCGAGACTGCGGTCGCCTTCGCCCTCGTCGTGGGCAAAGGCAGCATCCATGTCGTCAAAGCGGCGATAGGTCACTTCAGTGGTTTCGATGACGCAGCGCGGCTCGCCGCGCCCGTCGAGCACGATCCAGCGCTCGCCCGGCGCCGACGTATTGGGCTCGTCCTCGGTGCTGCAGGTCGCGGTCTTGACGCCCCGGATGACGAGATCGAGCAATTCGTCGGCAAGCTCTTGTCCATCGCCGAACGCGAACGACCGGAGGCTGCGATATTTTTCCGGGACGGCGCCGAGGTTCACGAGCTGAGGCCTCCCGCCAGCGTCGGCACGTCGAGCGGCTTGAAGCCGTAATGCGACAGCCAGCGCACGTCGCTGTCAAACAATTGGCGCAGGTCCGACATGCCGTATTTCAGCATCGCGATGCGGTCGATGCCCATGCCCCAGGCAAAGCCCTGGTAGACATCGGGGTCGATGCCGCAGGCGCGCAGCACGTTCGGATGCACCATGCCGCAGCCGAGAATCTCCAGCCAGTCCTCTCCTTCGCCGAAGCGAATCTCGCCCTTGTCGCGGCGGCACTGGATGTCGACTTCCAGCGACGGCTCGGTGAAGGGGAAGAACGAGGGGCGGAAGCGCATGTTGATGCGGTCGACCTCAAAAAAGGCCTTGCAGAACTCGTGCAGGATCCACTTGAGGTGGCCGAGATGCGATTCCTTGTCGATGACGAGTCCTTCGACCTGGTGGAATTGCGGCGTGTGGGTCGCGTCCGAATCGATGCGATAGGTACGGCCCGGGCAGATCACGCGGATCGGCGGCTTCTGTGAGAGCATCGTGCGCACCTGCACCGGCGAGGTGTGGGTACGCAGCAGCATGCGCGAACCATCCTCCTTCGGATTGAAGAAGAAGGTGTCATGCATCTCCCGCGCCGGATGGCCCTCCGGGAAATTCAGTTTCGTAAAATTGTAGTCGTCGGTCTCGATGTCGGGGCCTTCGGCGACCGAAAATCCCATGTCGGCGAAGATGGCCGTCAGCTCATCCCAGACCTGGCTGAGCGGATGGACGCGGCCGGTCTCGGCCGGCGCGTCACGCAGCGGCAGCGTCACGTCGATGGTCTCCGACGCCAGCCGTGCATCCAATGCAGCGGATTTCAGAATCTCGCGCCGGGCCGCCAGGGCTTCGGTCACCCTGTCCTTTGCCGAGTTGATGGCCGCGCCCTGCGTCTTGCGCTCGTCCGGCGACATCTTGCCCAGCGTGCCGAGCAGTGCCGAGATCGAGCCTTTCCTGCCCAGCGCGGCAACGCGGACGGCTTCCAGCGCCGCTTCGTCGCCGGCCGCGGCGATCTGCTCGAGGATGGATTTTTCAAGCGTTGCGAGGTCGGACACGGCTCAAGTCCCTAAAGCTTCCAGGAGGCGGCTGGTTGTGGCCAGCCAAGGGGGGCAACGTCAAGCCAAAAGGCCTCAATACGGGCTCCCCGGAGCGCTTTGCCCATTTCGCCCGAGGGGTACCAACACGGGGGTTCGATCAGAGAGATAGCGATGACCCTCAAATCCTGCCCGGCTGCCATTAGCGCTTTTCTGGGCCTCGCCTTGGCTGTCACCTCGGTCCAGGCGGCGGAGTGCCCGGCCAAGACTGCCCTGTCGTTTGACGTCGTCCCGTTGCTGAAAGAAGCCAGGAGCTGTGACGCCGCCATGAAGGTGTTCGCAGCCTGCCAATACGGCGCCAGCGGTGACACCGAGCTCGGCGGCGTCGTCGAGAAGAAGTGCGAGGCCGACTTCTTCGACAAGGCTGAAACCTCGAAGAAGCACGCCTACCGGCGCGAGCTCGGCGTCTGCGACCGCAAGTACCGGAACAAGTCCGGCACCTTGTACATCTCGTTCACGGCATTCTGCCGGGCAGAGGTCGCCCGGCGCTATTCGCGCAAGGCCGCAGGCGCCAAATAGACGCCTTACGCGGCGAGCGCGGCCTTTGCCTTCTCGGCAATCGCCTGGAACGCCGCCGGCTCATTGATCGCGAGATCCGACAGAACCTTGCGATCCACCACGATGCCCGACTTCGACAGGCCGTCGATGAATCGGCTGTAGGTCATGCCGAACGGGCGCACCGCCGCATTGAGGCGCTGGATCCAGAGCGCGCGGAAGGTGCGCTTCTTGCGCTTGCGGTCGCGGAAGGCGTACTGGCCGGCCTTCTCGACTGCCTGCTTGGCAGCGCGAATGGTATTCTTGCGGCGGCCGTAATAACCCTTGGCGGCCTTGTACACTTTCTTGTGCTTGGCGTGGGAGGTCACACCGCGTTTGACGCGAGACATGACAAAAATCCTTGATCAGAGATGACGGTTAGCCGCGCCATCACGCGGCTTCGGCGGACGCGGGAAGCAATCAGGCGTTGGGCAGCCAGTACTTCTTGATGTTGTCGCCGTCGGACTTGAACAGCACGCGGGTGCCGCGGAGCTGGCGAATCTGCTTCTTGGTCCGCTTGATCATGCCATGGCGCTTGCCGCGCTGGGCGTGCATCACTTTACCGGTACCAGTCACCTTGAAGCGCTTTTTGGCGCCGGACTTGGTCTTCAGCTTGGGCATTTGGCTCTCCTATTGGCCAGCGCAAAGCCGCCCGCGAGGGGCGTCTGGCTGGCTGAAATGCTCGTTAGAGCGTTGAAAGTGCTAAGGTTTTCCAAAATGGATGACCTTGCACGAAAACATCGCCACGGCAGCCCTTGATCAGCCGGGCGATGAAGGTCGGCCTTATGGCAGACGAAAGGGCAATTTGCAACGATGAACCGCGGCACCATCTCGCCTGACGAAGGGCTGTTATCCATCTGAGGGCTAGTTCCACGGGAGGATGAAATGACCTCGTTTCGCGCCTTTTCCCGCTGCTTCGCCGGTCGCGGACGCCTTCGCGCCCCAAGGCCGCTCATCGCTGGCGTGATCCTTGCGGCGTTGGCGACACCCGGTACCGCCGAAGCTGCCCGCTACCGCGGCCCCGGCCCCTATGACGGCATCTGGACCACCACCTTCGCGACCACCCGAGGCACCTGTAGTTCCGGCCTGACCGTGCCTTTCACGGTCACCGGGGGGCGCGTTTCCTCCGCCGGTGGCGGCCGCGTCTCCGGCTCGGTCAGTCGCTCCGGCAGTGTTGCCGTTGCGGTCTCGATCGGGGCTTCCCACGCCAGTGGTGGCGGACGCCTCGCCGGCAATTACGGCTCCGGCCGCTGGAGCGGTGTCATCCAGGGCGACCTTTGCGCGGGCGTTTGGCAGGCCACGCGGGGCTGAGAAGCCAAAGACCCGGCTCACCCAAAGCGAAGCGGCCCGCCGGATCATCGGCGGGCCGCTTGCATTGGGAGCTATCGCGAAACGAATCAGCGCGGCGCCAGCACCATCACGACCTGGCGACCCTCGAACCTGGCATCCTGCTCGACCTTGGCGATCTCGGCCACGTCGGCCTTGACCTTGTCGAGCAATTTGGTGCCGATCTCCTGGTGCGCCATTTCACGGCCACGATAGCGCAAGGTGATCTTCACCTTGTCGCCTTCCTCGAAGAAGCGCTGCATGGCGCGCATCTTCACGTCATAGTCGTGGTCGTCGATCATCGGCCGCAGCTTGATTTCCTTGATCTCCACGACCTTCTGTTTCTTGCGGGCTTCCGCGGCTTTCTTCTGTGCCGAATATTTGTACTTCCCGTAGTCCATGATCTTGCAGACCGGGGGATTGTTGTTCGGCGAAATCTCGACCAGATCCATTCCCGCATCCATGGCCATCTTGATGGCCTGCACGGTTTCTACAGTGCCCTTGTTGGCACCGTCAGCATCGATCAACTGGATCTGTGCATTGCGGATATCATCATTGATGCGCGGCCCGTCTTTGGCGACTTGGGGCGGGGCTCTATTGGGACGGCGAATGGGTATTTCTCCAAGGTTGTGAAAGGGAAACTGCTATTTTGAAGCAAGACGCGCCTCCGGGCAAGCGAGCTTGCGGCCGGGACGCGGCAAAACCATCAAATGCGCGGCATTTTGGCCACGC
>JAEZEU010000225.1 GCA_023432885.1 Pseudomonadota bacterium
ACTACGACCGCGAGAAGCTGCAGGAGCGTCTGGCCAAGCTCGCCGGCGGCGTCGCGGTGATCCGCGTCGGCGGCGCGACCGAAGTCGAGGTGAAGGAGCGCAAGGATCGCGTGGATGACGCGATGCACGCCACCCGCGCCGCGGTCGAGGAAGGCATCGTGCCGGGCGGCGGCGTCGCCCTGCTGCGCGCCTCCGAGCAGCTCAAGCGCATCCGCACCCAGAACGACGACCAGAAGACCGGCGTCGAGATCGTGCGCAAGGCGCTGTCCGCGCCGGCCCGCCAGATCGCGATCAACGCCGGTGAGGACGGCTCCGTCATCGTCGGCAGGATCCTGGAGAAGGAGCAGTATTCGTACGGCTTCGACTCGCAGACCGGCGAATACGGCAACCTCGTCTCCAAGGGCATTATCGACCCGACCAAGGTGGTCCGCATCGCGATCCAGAACGCCGCCTCCGTTGCCGCGCTGCTGATCACGACCGAAGCCATGGTCGCCGAAGTGCCGAAGAAGGCCTCGGCCGGCCCCGCGATGCCTCCGGGCGGCGGCATGGGCGGCATGGACTTCTAAGAAGTCTGTAGCGCTTCAATCGAACCAAGAATGCAAAACCCCGGCAGCAATGCCGGGGTTTTCGTTTGCGGGCGAGCTTCAAGTTGGGCTACGGCGAGACTCCCTCTCCCGTCATTCCTGGGCGACGCGAAGCGTCGAGCTATGATGCGCCATTGCGCATCTGAGAATCCATAACCACAGGCCTAAATTGGATATCCCCGATAGAGATCCACCCAACCGGGGTTCTGCTCCTCAATCAGTCGCATCTTCCAGCCCCGAGTATTGAAGGTCGCCCATGGGCGGTCCTTCTAAATTTAGAAGGCACGAACTCAATCCTTGAACGGATCGAACTCGTTCTCTCCCGCCATCGCCACGGCGAACGGCCGCAGCGTGTGCAGGACCTTCACCGAGCCTGAATGCTCGGCCAGCACTTCCGGCAGCCGGCGATAGGCCATCGGGCTTTCGTCGAGGTCAGCGCCGATCAGCGTGACACCGCGCGAATGCAGCCAGGAGTCCATCTCGGCGCGGGTGAATCTGCGTCTGGCTTCCTTGCGGCCGAACAGACGCCCTGCCCCGTGGACCGTCGAATAGAGCGACGCTTTCGCCTCCGCACTTTCGATGCCCTCGATGATCACCGCATCGTCCCCCATCGATCCTCCGACAAATCCGCGCTGGCCCGGGAATGCCGGAGTCGCTCCCTTGCGGACCACCCACAGATCCTTGCCGCCGTGGTTCTCACGCCAGGCGTAGTTGTGATGGTTGTGGACCATGTCCGTCACCTTGCCGCCGATGATCTTGCGGACCCGCTCGACTACCCACTCGCGGCCGGCATAGGAATAACGCCCGGCCAGATGCATCGCCGCGATGTAGCGCCGCCCGATCTCGCTGTCCTCATCGATGACGGCGGGCGGCACGTTCATGCCGTCCTTGCCGCCGGCAGCTTTCAGGTACCGGGTCGCACTAGTGTGACCGAGGCCGCGGCTGCCGAAATGAACACCGATCCAGACAAAACCTTCCTCATCGCGCAACAGATCGACATAGTGATTGCCGGAGCCGACGGTGCCGAGCTGTGACATCGCCTTCTGCCGGTAACCAGCCATGTCGGATTCGCGCCAGGCATCGCTGTCGTCGAACAGTTCGTGCTCGACGCGCTGGTCATTGTTGCGGCCAATGCCGAACGAGATGACGTTGTGCACGTCTCTGATGATGGTGCCGACCTTGTCTTCAATCGCGCTGAACGGCGTATCGAGCCGCGCCGCCATGTTGCCGCAGCCGATGTCGAAGCCGACGCCGGAGATGCTGATCTGCTTCTCATAGGCGATCACACCTCCGACAGGCTGGGCATAGCCGAGATGACCGTCGGCGCAGATTACTCCAGCGACGACGTTGCCGACCGCCATGCAATTACGCATCTGCGCGATCGTGACATCGTCGTGCTTGCCAAACACCTTCAGCGGCGAGCTCTGATACTGCGGCTCCTGCGGGCGCAGATTGACGATCTCCGCCGCAGCTGCATCTGCCTCGCGCGTCATGTGCTCCTTGCGCGCAGCGTCGCGAAACAGGCACCAGGTCGGCATCGGCCGCTGCCCGGGGCGATCAATCTTCGCATCTGGATCGAGCCCGGCTTCGATCGCGAGCGCCCGAGCACGCTTTTGGTATCGGTCAGATCGCATCTGATCCTCCTCCGTCGCGTAACCCTGTTCGACCGGAAGCCGTTATGGAATCCGGCCGATGGCATACCTTACGCGAAGTATGCCTCGTATGCTTGCGCTGGCAGGGAGGTTGGAGATGCAATTTGCCTGCAAGGACAATCTGCGGATTTCTCTCTGCCGATGCCGGCAGAGGGCAAACCCGCTACCGCCTTACTTGGCTATGTGGCGCCCTTCGCGGCGCGCTATGCACAATGCGATTCGGCATGCCGCATACCGGACGCGCGGGGCGACTGGCAGGACGGTGCATGACGACAGATTGGAATTCAGATGTCGCATTGTGATCTCGTAAGCGGAGTGGTTCCGCAGGAAACGGCGCAGTGACATACAGCAATTTCCGGATTTGTAAATACACCTGCGGACAATTGCTGCGGGCGTGGCCCAAGGACAGTGAAGTGCCTTCCGCCCCTGCCCGGCCTCAGTCGAGCTTCGCGATCACCGCGAGCTTGCGGATGCCCTTGTTCTTGTAGGCATCGAGGAAGGCGTAATAATCCTTGAACGACACGCAGCCGTTGGACTGGCCGGTGCCGCCAAGCAGGTAGGTGTGCGCCAGCAGGCCGTCGCGGTTGAAGATCTTGTCCTGTCCACCGATCGGGGTCAGCCGCAGCGCCGGCACGCCGTGAAACAGCGCCTCGCGCGGCTTGAGCGTGTAGATGTGCGGCGGGGTCACGCCCTGCATCCGCACATGCGCATAGCGCACGTCGTCCATCTTGGAGCCGAGGCCGGAATGCGCCTCGAGCTGGGTGCCGTCGGGCAGGTACACCGTCTTGTTTCCGATGATGTAGACCGCGGTTTCCTTGTCGTAGGGCGGCTTGCCGCCAAACATCGGATTTTGCTCCGCCGGCGCGATGTTGCCGGTGACGCTGACATCAGCCGAGGCATAGGCGAGCAGCGAGCCGTGCGAGGGCTCCTTGCCCCAAAGCTTCTCCACCATCGACGGCTTCTGCTGGCCGATCGACATCACCGCGGCCTTGGCACGCTGCGCCATGTCGCGGATCGAATTGCCGGATTTTCCGGACACGCGCTCGACCGCCTTGGCCTCGACGGACTTGGTCGTGGGCGTTGCCATCGCGATCTGGACGGAGGCGGACGCGCTGGCTTTCTTCGCCGGCTGAGCCGGGGGCGCAACGTCGAGCGACGGCGCAACGGAAGCTAGTTGCGGGCCCGCAGCGGATGCGGACGGCACGCCGTCGGCGGAAGCGGCCGCAAACCGTTCGTTAAACATAACCGAAGGAACCGCAGCGGCGGTCTCGTTCTTCGGAACCGAAGCTGTCGCCTGCGGCAGGTCGCTGAACGCGGTGCTGATCATGGCGGCCGGCGTCTTGCGCACGATCGAGCTTGTCGCCCGTTCCGTCGGCGGGACTTCGACGCTTGCGTGCATCGAGGGGTAGACGCCGGCGCCGAGGATGTTGCTGTACACCGTCCAGCCGCAGCCGGCCAAGACGGCTGCAACAGCGGCGGGGCCCGCAAATCCGGAAAATCTGGTTTGACTAGAATGACGACGCTTCCGGGCCGGAAGGCCGAACACACTGCTACTCTTACTCATACGCCCTTCGCCCAGACCGTCCCGATCATCCCTCTCGATGCGCGTTGCGCAAAAACCGCGGTCGCATTTCGCAGAGGCGTGGAGCGTCATTAAGGCGACTTTTAGTTAAATGCGCCTTAAACGCAGGTCTTTGTTAGGCAAGGTGAATTCGGGATCTGTTCTCGCAAAACCGCCGCGCATTCCTGCGGAGATTGTCCCGCTTTGAGGCAACCGAAAGCTAAATTAGCGTTGCAGCTCCGGCGGGGGCGAGCGATCGATGGCATCGCCTCCCTTCGGCTGCTCCAACAGCTCCAGCAGATACGTCTCGATCACCAGCGGGCCGCGCTTGCGCTGGACTTCGCCGACCTTCTCGACGCGCGCAAAATAATCCTTCAGGAACGGCCGACCGCTCGGCAGGGCATCGTCGACATAGAGCAGCTTGCCGTTGAGCAACGCCGCGTCCGGTTCCGGCATGTTGACCCAGCGGATGCGCTGGCCTTGCTGCGCGACGCACGTCCCCTTCGGCAAGTAGAAGGCAAGCCAGCTCGTCGTGCCGTAATCGGGTGCAAGCACGCACGTGGCGCCGACACGAACGCGCGTTGCCTCGATCTCGCGCGCGATATCGGACCAGCCGACGCCCACGCTGCGCACGGTGGCGTCGCGGCCATAGAATGTGAGCATGCCGGTATTGGCCTGCAGGATCAGCGCGGCGAACAGCACGATGCCGGTGGGCGCCGCCCAGCGCCGGCAGAAATCGGCAAGCTGCCTGCCTCTGCCCTTCCATTCCGTGAGAGTAGCGGCAACTGCAGCTGCCATCGCGAATGCCGGATACACCGGCGCAAACCAGTTGGCCTCGACGCGCGCATGCAGCGCGTGCCAGACGAAATAGGCCACGATGGTCCAGAACATCGCGTGGACCAGCATGCGCGCGGCCGGCGCGCCGCTCTCTCGCCAGGTCATCGCATGCAAGCCCATCGCGCCCAGGATGAACACCAGCGGCGTTGCGAAGCCGACTTGCGTCGGCACCAGTTCGGCAATGAAGACGGGCCGGAAATCCTCGATGCGTGCGCGGCCGAGTTGCTTGATGAAGGACACCCACTGGTGATCGGCATTCCACAGGATCACCGGCGCGAACAGCGCAAGCGCAACGAGGCCTCCAATGTAAAGCCAGGGCGAGAGCAGCCAGCGCCGCAGTTTCGGCACCGCGACCAGCCAGATCACGATCGCCGGGCCGAAAAACATCGCCGTGTATTTCGACAGCAGCGCGCACCCGGCCGCAGCGCCGACCGCGAGCCACCACGCGCCGCGCCCGGTTTCCAGCACCTTTGCCAGGAAGAACAGCAGGAAACTCGAGGCAACCAGAAGCGGAGAGTCCGGCGTGACGATCAGCGTGCCGACCGCCGCCATCAGCGTGACGTTGAGCAGGATGGTGGCTGAGGCCGCCACGCGCGTGCCTCCGAAAAGGATTTC
Source organism: Pseudomonadota bacterium (assembly GCA_023432885.1). GTDB lineage: Bacteria > Pseudomonadota > Alphaproteobacteria > Rhizobiales > Xanthobacteraceae > Bradyrhizobium. The sequence goes on from JAEZEU010000225.1 coordinate 5,250, forward strand.
GGCCGCGCGGTAAATAGCAAAGCTCATCGGCACCGCGAGCAGGATCGAGATCAGCCGTACGCCGAGTTCGGTGTCGCCGGCGATCATGGTGCCGGCGCGGATCACGAAGGCCACCATTGGCGGATGGTCGTAATAGCCGCCCGCCAGGTGCCTCGACCACATCCAGTAATAGGCTTCGTCGAATGTCAGCGGCGTGAACGCGGCGGCGACGAGGCGCAGTGCCACCAGCGCTGCGACCGCCATGATGGTGTTGGTGATGAGCCGCCTGTCGCCGCTGCTCATCGTCTGGCGCATGAGCTTTTCCGAAGCCGGTTCCCACTTTGCGGGATCATGCGCCGAACGTCATCGCTTGCGCCAGACGAACAGTCCGGACATCGCGTAGTTCCAGACCACGCCCATGAGCGCGCCGGCCGCTCCCGCCAGCCACCAGATCGGCTCCTGGTCGTAGACCGAGAAGGCGACGCCGACATTGGCGAACAGGCCGACGCTGCAGACGATATAGAACAGCAGCAGCCCGCGGATCAGCGCAAAGCCCTTCAGCCGCTGGTCGCGATAGGTCAGGAAATTGTTGAGGATGAAGTTGCTGGTCATGGCGACGAGCGCGCCCATCAGCTGCGCCTCCGCGAACGGCGCCCTGAAAAGCTTCAGCGCAATGAACAGCGTCGTCAGATGCACGACGAGGCCCGATGCGCCGACGAGGCCGAACAGGATGAAGCGCAGCGAGATCACGTCGCCGGTGAGCTTGGCCAGCACCAGGCCAAGAAAGTCCATCGCCACCATGGAATCGAGCTTGCTCTCGCCATGCAGCCGGGTGCCGAAGGTGAAGGGAATTTCCTTTGTGCGCAGTTCCCCCCGTGCCGTGGCGATAATGTCGAGCAGGATCTTGAAGCCCTGCGTCGACAGCTCCGGCGCGAGCTTCTCGAAGCGGTCGCGGCGGATCGCGAAGAATCCGCTCATGGGATCGGAAACCTGTACGCCGAGCGTCCGCTTGGCGATCTCGGTGGCAAAGACGCTGATGCCGGCGCGCTGCTTGTCGAAGCTCTCGGCGCTGCCGCCTTCGACATAGCGGCTACCTATCACGAGCTCGGCCTCGCCGCTCTGGAGCAGCGCCAGCATCTTCGGCAGCTGCGTCTCGTCGTGCTGCAGGTCGGCATCGATCACCGCGGCATAGGGCGCGCTGGAGGCCAGGATGCCCTCGATGCAGGCCCCCGACAGGCCGCGGCGGCCGAGGCGGCGAATGCAGCGGACGCGCGGATCGCGGCGCGACAGCTCGCGCACGACCTGCCAAGTGTAATCCGGCGAATTGTCGTCGACGAACACGACCTCCCACGGCGTCGTGCCGAACGCCGCCTCCAGCCGCCGGTACAGCGTAGTGACGTTGTCGCGCTCATTGAAGGTCGGGACGACCACCGAAATCTCAGGCAGGGCGGCGGCCTGCGATGACAATTCAGGGCCCGGTATGACGGCCTCGTTCATGCGGCTGTCCTATAGCGGCAGGGCCCCGCGCTGCCAAGGCGAAGTTCCCCTGTCGGCGGGTAACGCCCCGAAAAGGGCGGAAATTGCCGCCTCCTCTCGCCCGCGGAACGGCATTTTGCCGATTTCCAAATCTCTCCACACCAGCGCCGCGCAACCGCCAATCGGAAACCGCGATTCCAGCGCAAAGGGCGCAGACTCTTGCCTCGATTCCGAACATCGGAGGCATGAGGAATGTCGCATTCCGACCAGCGAAAACCGGGTGTGAAACCCGGCAAGCGCAAGCAAAAGCGCAGCAAGAAGGCAGAAGAGCAACAGATCCCGAAGCGGGACCCGGCGCCTGCAGTCACGGAGTTGCTCCAAGCCGCGATCGAATCAACTGAATCCAGGACTACGGACGCAGCCCTCGGCTCGACAGCGCTTGCCTCGGCAAAGGTGGTAGAGAACGCTGTCCCACCGCCGGACGACAAGGCCGAACCCGCTATGGCGCGAGCAGGCAAGCCTCCGGCCGAACCAGCCGCCCCGGCCGGAGTGGCGCGCCCGGCCGCTTCGTCCGCGCCAGTCCCCTCGACCCCGGCCACCGGCATTGAGGCGCTGGCCAATGCCTATCGCGACTACACCAGGAAATCACTGGCAGACGCGCAGTGCTTTGCCGAGAAGCTGTCGGCCGCCCGCTCGTTCGACAAGGCGCTGGAGGCGCAAACCGAATTCGCGCAAAAGGCCTGCGACACCTTCGCCGCCGATTCGCGAAAGATCCGCGAACTGTATCGCGAGCTGTTCTGGCAGACGTTCAGGCTTCCGGACTGGCCGGTTGGCAGGCCGCGCTAACGCAAAGCCGTGCAGCAAGCTTCGGAAAAATCGTGCCTCATGCTCAAATAAAAAGCCAAGGCGCAACGCGCTTTGGCTGCTGCAAAAACGACAACGGCCACGAGACGAGGCGCGCGTACATCCGGCGCAGCCTCTTCGTGGCCGTCAAGGCGCCGGAACTTCTTGCAAGCTCGACGTCGCCGTTGAAGAGGTAGATAGGCAGACATGGCCTCCTTCGCAAGGGCTCGGCAGGCCGGATGGCCTAACGCCTAGTTCGGCACTTCCCGGATCACCGGACCGCGTTGAGCGGGCGCAGCGGGTTCCGGAGCAGTCTTCGCAGCCGGGGCGGCGGTTGAGTTGACCTTGCCGAAAGGCCCCAGCGGCCCGTAGGCAAAGGCAACGACCAACACAATCGCCGCAATGATGCCGCCCAAAATGCCCGCAATCGACTGAGAATCCATAACGCGAAAGCCCCTTTCGGATCGAGGCGGATTGATATCACGGAAGAGCGCGGCAGAGGAATAGGTCCCGATTGGCGGCAGCCGTCAACTGGCCAATCGCTGCCTTTTTGACTAGGGTTTGCGTCGCCATCGGTCCCCTCCTTCGCGAGCCTCCCTGTGACGAAATCTCCAAAGAGCGCCGGCAAGAGCGGCAGCATCTATGTCGGCGTCGGCGGCTGGACATTCGAGCCATGGCGCGGCGTCTTCTATCCGGAAAAGCTCGCCCAGGCGAAGGAGCTGTCCTACGCCGCCTCGAAACTCACCTCGATCGAGATCAACGGCACCTATTACGGCTCACAGAAGCCGGAGAGTTTCAGGAAGTGGGCCAGCGAGGTACCAGACGGCTTCGTCTTCTCCGTGAAGGGCCCGCGATTTGCCACCAACCGTCGCGTGCTGGCGGAGGCGGGCGACTCCATCAAGCGCTTCTACGATTCCGGCGTGCTGGAGCTGCGCGACCGCCTCGGGCCCGTGCTCTGGCAGTTCGCGCCGACGAAGAAATTTGACGGCGCCGATTTCGGCAAGTTCCTCGAGCTCTTGCCGCGCAAGCTTGATGGCCGCGCGCTACGTCATGTCGTCGAGGTACGCCACGACAGCTTTTGCGTCCCTGAATTCATCGCCCTGATCCGGCAATTCGAGACGCCGGTTGTATTCGCCGAGCACGGCAAGTATCCGGCCATCGCCGACGTCGTCAGCGACTTCGTCTATGCCCGGCTGCAGAAAGGCAATGACGAGATCAAGACCTGTTATCCGCCCAAACAGCTCGATGCCTGGGCCGAGCGTTTTCGGGCCTGGGCCTCCGGCGGCGAGCCGGACGATCTGCCGAAGGTCGACCAGGCCAAGCCGAAGAAGATGCCGCGCGACGTGTTCGCCTACGTCATCCACGAAGGCAAGGTGCGGGCCCCGCACGGCGCGATGGAGCTGATTGAGCGTGTGAAGTGATACCGATCGCATCCTCGCACGCCTGGTTCTGCGGCGCGGCTCAGCACGCCAGCTTCCCCGAGGGACTTGGTGGCTCCCAGGCAGTGGAAGGGCTTGTTAGCCAGGACGGCGGCCTAGCTGGTCGTGGCCTTCCGCACCGGCGGGACCTTCCAGCTGTTGTTGATGATGGAAGGCGACTTCTCGTTCGGCCAGTACATCCGCAACATCAGGACGAACTTGCCGGCTGGAGCGGGAAGCCAATTGCTCTCCTTATCAGCACCGGGAGAATCCTTCTGAATGTACAGGTCGATCGATCCATCCGGGTTCGCTTTCAGATTCTGGCGGGCACTGATGGAGTATCGATTGATCGGGTTTGGCACGAAGAAATAATCGGCATCGTACATGGTCAAGGACCAGAACCCTGCGACCGGCGGAAGCTGTCCCTTCGCAAAGCGCATCAAGTATTTGTTCTTGCCCTCGTAGTCTCGACCATCACTGTCTTTCAGCGATGTCGGATACACCGCATCCTGAATCCGGTTTGCGCCAAGGCCGATCGCAGTCACGAGCGCCCGATTGAAGTAGTCGGTGCCGTAGATCCCAGTTTCACTGTCATACGCCCAGCCATTTTGCTGTCGGATCGACTTGCCGACCTTGAACTGGAGCATGATCCGGTTGAACCCGAACTGGGTTACCTTGCCGAAAGCAGGATCGAATTTGCTGGCGTCAAAATCCTTGCCTGGCACGAGGCCGATCTTGGCAAACTTCGCCAGCTCGGGCGCATCGGCTGCAGCCGGAGGATTTCGCTTGATGAGCTGCGCCAGCAGCGTGAAATAGGCGACGGCATCCATCGCATTCACCTGCTCCCGGACGGCCGTCTTCATGTCGACTGAAGGATCTATCTTGCCCGGCGCCGGGGCATACGGCTTGCCATATGAGCTGAGCGGCACAAGCTTGCACTGGTCTTGCAAGGCGTGGACGGCCGCGTAATCTTCCGCTGTTCCCGTGCAATAGATCCGGCCCAGTATCCAGACGATGCTGGTAGGCGATTTGTACTCCTTGACGCCGGCCGGCAACGTCCCCTTCCAGCCCGGGCCCGTGATAGCGTAAGTCTGCGCCTTGTCGCCGGTCGTCCTCTTGCCCGGTACCTGGAATACGTTGGTCCAGCCGTCCAGCATCGGGAAAAGGAAGTAACGATCCTTCATGTCGGGGAGGCTGAGCACCCAGGGCTCATCGCCGACATCGACAAATGCCGTCGTGTACAGCGTGTCGGCGTTCGGCGCTGTTACATCTCGGAAGCTCGCGTCCGGATACTGACGCAATTTGATCAACTGCCCCATCGGAGCTCGCGTGCCGACGGGGGCCGCGACATTGGTGACGACGCGCCGGGTCATTTCCATCGTGACGAGTGGATATCCGTAGACATATGCATCGGTCGCCAGCCAGAAGTCTTCTCCGGCTTCCGCTGCCCTCAGTAGCGGCCCTTCGAACTCGGCGCGGGCCGCGCGGGTCAGCGCGATAGTCGAGACAGCGGTCGCGAAGGCAGCGATTGCCTGGCGGCGGTTGACGCTCATGGA
>JAEZEU010000313.1 GCA_023432885.1 Pseudomonadota bacterium
ACCGCCTCGACGCCGCCGGCGTGCGCACGCGGGAACTCGCCTATTTCTCCAAGCACGGCAAGCCGATCTGGAGCGAGCCGCGCGGGCTGGAAGCCGGTTACAAATGGCCGCAATTCTCGATTCATCGTGGCATCCTGCAGCAGATCCTGCTCGATGCTGCGATCGAGCGGCTCGGCCGCGACAACATCCTCACCAGCCATCATCTCACCGGCTGGACCGAGTCCGCCGGCGGCGTGCGCGCCGAGTTCATCGACAAGGCGACCGGCAAATCGGCGGGCGCCTATGAAGGCGATCTCCTCATTGCCGCCGACGGCATCCACTCCGCGGTGCGCGAGCGGCTCTACCCGCAGGAAGGCCCGCCGATCTGGAACGGGCGCATCCTCTGGCGCGGCGTCACCGCGGGCGATGCATTCCTCACCGGACGCACCATGATCATGGCCGGCCATGAGGTGCTGAAATTCGTCTGCTACCCGATCTCGCAGTCACCCGACGCCAACGGCAAATATCAGATCAACTGGGTGGCGGAGCGGCACATGCCGCCGACCTACCAGTGGCGCCGCGAGGATTACAACCGCACGGCCAGGCTCGATGAGTTCCTGCCCTGGTTCACCGACTGGACGTTCGACTGGCTCGATGTACCGCGCCTGATCCGCGACTGCCCGCACGCCTACGAATATCCGCTGGTCGACCGCGATCCGCTCCCGCAATGGACTTTTGGCAGCGTCACGCTGATGGGCGATGCCGCCCATCCGATGTACCCGATCGGCTCCAACGGCGCCTCGCAGGCGATCCTCGATGCCCGCGTCATCACCCGCGAGATCCTCGCCAAAGGTGCCACCAGCGCCGCGCTCGCCGCCTACGAGGCCGAGCGGCGGCCGGCCACGACCGATCTCGTGATGCTCAACCGCCGCAACGGGCCGGAACAGGTGATGCAACTCGTCGAGGAGCGCGCACCCGACGGCTACAAGGTCGTCACCGACGTGCTGTCGCAGCAGGAGCTGGAGGACATCGCCGCCAACTACAAGCGCGTCGCCGGTTTCCAGGTCGAGGGCCTGAACGCCAAGCCGCCGATCGTGCAATTGCCGGAAGGGCGGCGGGCGAGCGCCTGAAGTTTATTGAATCGCCTTGCCCGCTTCGATCAGCCGCGCGTTGGTCGAAGCCGTCGCAAGCAGCGTGCCGTCGCTCGCGGTGAGCCGCCCCTCGATGAAGGCGACGGTCTTGCCGAGCTGCGTCACCCTCGCCTCGCCGACGATCCGTCCGGGCTTGGCCGGCGCCAGGAAATTCACGGTCAGGCTGATGGTCGCGGTGTAGAGCCGCCCCTCCGTCATGGCGAACACCGCCGGGCCCATGGTGTCGTCGAGCATGGCGGCGAGAATGCCGCCCTGCACGAAGCCGGCGGGGTTGCAGAATTCGCGCTTTCCTTCAAAGCCGATCCTGATCCAGCCGTCTCCGGGACGGGCGTCGAGCAGGTGCCAGCCGAGCAGCGTCGCCGCGGGTGGCATGGCAATGCGGTCGAGGGCGGTTGCGATCATGGGAATCTCCGTTTTCCGGGTCCCTGATGACGCAGACCTGCTGACAGCATGGTGTCAGCATCGCGAACTCTATTCGCCTAGCCCATGCGCGATCGCCTTGCGCATCACGTTGGGCAGCGCCTCTTCCGCCAGCGTCGCGATCGGCGCCCAGCGCATGCCTTTGGGCGCTTTGGTTCGCGCCGGCACCTTCGCCGTGTAGATCACGAGTTCCAGCGGGAAATGCGTGAACACATGGGTGACCACGCCGGCCCTGCGATGCCAGCGCGCGACGCCATGGAGCTGCGGCGCCTGCTTCAGCGCTGCGTTGTCCTCCTGTCCAGCCAGCCACTCCGAACCCGGCACCTCCGTCATGCCGCCGAGCAGACCCTTCTCGGGACGGGATCGCAGCAGGATCTCATTGCCGCGCGTCACGACGAATGCCGCGCCGCGGCGCAACTCGCCGGATTTCTTCGGAGCCTTGCGCGGAAACGTCTCCTGATCCCCGCGTGCACGCGCCGCGCAGTCGTCGTTGAGCGGGCACAGCGCGCAGGCCGGTTTCTTCGGCGTGCAGATCGAGGAGCCCAGATCCATCAGCGCCTGCGCGCTATCGCCGGCGCGAGACTTCTCGTCGCCCGCGCGAGACTTCTCGTCGCCGCAGCGAGACTCGGCGAGCAGCGTCGCGGCGAGTTCCTGTATTCTCGGCTTCGCCTGCGGCAGCGGCTCCTCAACCGCATAGAGCCGCGACACCACGCGTTCGATATTGCCGTCAACCGGCATGGTGTGGCGGTCAAACGCGATCGCCGCAATGGCTGATGCGGTGTACGGTCCGATCCCCGGCAGTTTGCGCAGTCCTTCTTCCGTATCCGGGAAGACGCCGCCATGCTCGCGCAGCACCGCGACCGCGCAGGCGTGCAGATTGCGCGCCCGCGAATAATAGCCGAGCCCCGCCCACATCCGCAGCACATCGTCGAGCGAGGCGCGCGCGAGCGCCGTGACATCCGGCCAGCGCGCCAGAAATTTCTCGAAATAGGGCCCGACGGTTTTGACGCCGGTCTGCTGCAGCATGATCTCGGACAGCCAGACGCGGTACGGATCGGGCCGCTCGCCTGCCCGCGCACGCCATGGCAGGCGCCGCCGGTGCCGATCGTACCAGTCGAGCAGCAGCGCGGGGCGATCCGCCGGCCCGGTGGTCCTTGCTTTGACGGCAGTGGCTCTCATGCGCCCAGTGTATCGGCGGACAATGAATCTCTCCACGCCATGCCTGCGGTTGGCGCGGGCATCCACGTCTTTCTTGGCGCGCGGATGGCCGGGACAAGCC
>JAEZEU010000325.1 GCA_023432885.1 Pseudomonadota bacterium
GGGATGTCTCGGCTGTACCTGTCTAATCCGTGTGCGTTAGCTTACTACCATTGCACACGGTGCTGCGGGCGCAGTCGGCGCCCGGCTTTCCCTGCGCCCTCCGATCTCAGAGGGCCAACGAGATTGCACAACTCAGGCGAAATCGCGCCGTGAGAACGAGATCGTGTGTCTGCCATCGTCATTCGGTGTGATCGCCCGCGCACATGACCCAGCACGGACGATAAGGGCCGTAGGGTGGGCAAAGGCGCTGTTGCGCGCGTGCCCACCATCGCGAGCGAGATCTGAAGGTAGGCACGCTGCGCTTTGCCCACCCTATGAGTGCTCTGTGCAGTCGTCATGGCCCAGCCTGTCGCGGAGAAGCCCCACCATGGCGGTAGAGGTGATTGCTACCCGCAATGCGGTTTCACCCCGTCCGGCACGGCACGCTCAGGAACCCGCGAAACCGCACGCGTCCGCCGCGCACGGGTTCGCCATCGAGCGCATAGTTCGGAAAACGCGCCAAAAACCGCGAGATCGCGATTGCCCCTTCCAGGCGGGCCAGCGCCATCCCGGCGCATTGGTGCGCGCCGGTGGCGAAGGCGAGGTGCCGGTTCGGGGTGCGGGCGATGTCGAAGACTTCCGGATCGTGAAACTGCGCGGGATCGCGGTTCGCCGCGCCAATGCACAGCGTCACCGGTGTGCCCGCTGGCATGGCGATGCCGCCGAGCTCGACCGGTTCTGTTATCATGCGGTTGCCGAGCTGATTGGAGCTTTCATAGCGCAGGATTTCCTCCAACGCGGTCTTGATCAGGTCGGGATGCTCGATCAGCCGCTGTTTCTGGTCCGGATGATGCGACAGCGCCACGAGGCCGTTGCCGATCAGGTTGGTGGTCGTCTCGTGCCCGGCGTTGAGCAGGAAGATGCAGTTGTGCAGCAGCTCCTTCTCGGCGAGGCGCTCGCCGTTCTCCTCGCCCTGGATCAGCCGGGTCAGCACGTCCGTGGCCGGATCGCCCGGCCTGGCGCGCCGCCGCACCACCAGCGTTTCCAGATAGCTGAGAAAATCGGTCACCGCCTTGTTGCCGCGCGCGGCGGCTTCCACGCTCACCACCGGCTCGAGCGCGCCGAGGATGGCGAGCGACCAGTCGCGCAAAGGCTCGCGTTCGTCGCGGGGCACGTCGAGCAGATTGCCGATCACTTCCACCGGAATCGGGGACGCAAAATCCGCGATCAGCTCGAACTTGTCCCTGGTCGCGATGCGGTCGAGCAGCATATCGACCAGCCGGATCAAGTCGTCCTCCATCGCCGCGATGGCCCGTGGCGACAGCGCGCCCATGATCAGGCGGCGCACGCGGGTATGCGAAGGCGGATCGTTGAAGACGAGGCTCGTGGTGTGGTGCTCGAACAGCGGACTGTCGCCGTACTTCGGCGCAAACTCCTTCTTTTTGTCGGAGCTGTAGGCCCTGGTGTTCTTGTAGGCGGTGACGAGGTCGTCATAACGGGTGAGAAAATACGACCCGTTGCGCATGCGCTTGACAGGCTCACTCTCGCGCAGCGCCCGATAGATCGGGTAGGGGTTGGCGTAGAATTCCGGCGTCAAGTGTTCGAGATCGAAGCCTTCAGCCAGTTCACGGGCGTGCATATTCATGGCCGTCCATCCCCGAGCTTATTAGTCTCATTTGCAACTATCGTATGTCCGTACCTGGCGCGGTGCAACACAATTCCCGGCACGCCCGTCGCAGAAAGGGGCGAGGAAATCGCAGAGCCACATGCTCAATTGCACTTTGATGAAATGCGCCAGTCCCTCTACAGTCCGGTCAAAACGCAGGCATGGTCCAGGAAAGTGGGTACCGGTTTTCCGATAGAGAACCATGTCCAACAAACGACCGGAAACGCCGATGCACGCCCGTACTGACACGTCGGAACAACAAACGGCCGCCTGGCCCGAAGAAATCTACGCTGTGCTGCAGCGCTATGACGTGCGGCAGGTGCCCTATGTGCCGGATGCCGGACATTCGAAGCTGATCGAGCGCGTGCTCGCCTCCGATACGATGCGCGGAATTCCCCTGACGACGGAAGAAGAGGGCGTGGCGCTGGTCGCGGGCGCCTGGGCCGGCGGGCAACGCTGTGCGCTCCTGATGCAGTCGAGCGGCGTCGGCAACTGCATCAACATGTTTTCGCTGATACCGCTGTTCCGCCTGCCGTTCTTTACGATCGTGACCATGCGCGGCGAGTGGGGCGAGTTCAATCATTGGCAGGTACCGATGGGGTCGACCACGCAGGCCGTGTTCGAACTCTCAGGGATAAGGGTGATGCGCGCCAACCACGCGGCGGAAGTTCGCGAGGTGGTCGAGGCAGGCGCGGCACAGGCCTACAACGCCTGCACGCCGACCGCCGTCCTTCTGTCGCAGCGCCTGATCGGGGCAAAGGTATTCGTGAAATGAGCAAGGCCAATCTTCTCGACCGCCGCGCCGTGGTTGCCACCCTGCTCAGGGATCGCAAGGGCATGGTCGCCGTCGGTGGCCTTGGCGCTTCCACCAACGACATGGCCGCTGCCGGCGACCACGACCGCAATTTCTATCTCTGGGGCGGCATGGGCGGCGCGGTCATGATAGGGCTCGGGCTCGCGCTGGCGCAGCCGGAAGTGCCGGTCGTCGTCATCACCGGCGACGGCGAGTTGCTGATGGGCATGGGCTCGCTCGCCACTGTCGGCATGCAGAAGCCGGGCAATCTCTCCATCGTCGTGCTGGACAATGAGCGCTACGGCGAAACCGGCGGTCAAACCAGCCACACCTCATCCGCCGCCGATCTTGTCGGTGTCGCGAAAGCATGCGGGATTGCCGACAGCCGGGCCATCACGACCATGGGCGAGATCGAGGCGCTGGTGCCTACATTGCATGATCTCGAGCGCGGTCCGAGATTCGCCAATGTGAAGATCGACGGCGCCAATATCGAGCGCATTCTGCCGATGCGGGACGGCAATTTCATTGTCAATCGCATCCGCGGCTCACTCGGTTTCCCGCCGCTGTAGACTCTCATCCCCTTGGTCTGCTTGGGCGATTCCGGGAAAGTGCCGTCAGGCTAAGCTCTGGGTGCAGCGCAACAAAACGCCTTGACTTTGCCACGGTGAGTGATTACTCACGCGCCCCATGTCCAACCTCCGCATGACGAGTGACTTGCGGCGCCAACTGATTCTGGGCGCCGCCAAGCGCTGCTTCGCCCGCAACGGCTTTGCCGGCACCACGACCAAGAGCGTGGCTGCTGCTGCTTCCATTTCCGAAGGGCTTTTGTTCAAGCATTTCCCCTCCAAGGCCGCGCTCTACGCCGAAATACTCGCCGAGGAGTGTGAGGCCGATCCGGATCTGGCGCATCTGCTCGGGCAGGAGCCGTCGACCGCGACGCTGGTCGAACTGGTGCGTGGGATGGTTGCGCACTTCGTCAACATTTCGAGCGGCCTGGACCAGGAAGAGGCGCAGCGCCTGCGCTTCATGGCCGCGAGCCATCTCGAGGATGGCGAGTTCGCGCGCCTGCTGTACGGCAAGGTCGGCGCTCTCGTCGGACCGACCTTCGTCGCTTCGCTGCAGCGCGCGATCGAAGCCGGCGACGCGGCGGAGATCGACGGCGCGCCGCTCAATTTGTTCTGGTTCGCCCATCACACCGTGCTGACCGCGGCGCTGACGCGGCTGCCGGCGACGCCTTGTCTGAACTATGGCGATGCCGCCGCTGTCGAGCGGCAGCTCTGCCAATTCATTCTTCGCGGCATCGGGCTTGGCGAAGCCGCAATTGCTTCCCATCTCGACCGGCCCTTGTCATCGACTCCGGGACAAGCGGTAGCCACTGAAAGTGCATAAAATGAATATTGCAGCTGAAGCCAATATCTCGGGCAAGCCGATCAACGAGCCGCCGAAGAAGCGGCCGGTCAAGATGGTGCGCTGGTCCATCATTGTCGGATCGTTGCTGATCGTGTTGGTCGGCGGTCTGGTCTGGTTCAATTACTTCCGTGGCCAGATGATCAAGCAGTTCTTCGCCACCAACAAGCCGCCGCCGGTGGTCGTGAATGTGGCGGACGCCAAGTCCGAGGTGATCCCGAATCTGCTGACCGCGGTCGGCGACCTCGCCGCCGTGCATCAGGTCAATGTTACCTCCGACGTCAACGGCCGGATCACCGAGATCCTGTTCACCGCCGGTGCCACCGTGAAGGCGGGCACGCCCCTGGTGCAGCTGTTCGACGGGCCGGAGCAGGCCGACCTCGCCAATTTCAAGGCGCAGGCCACCGTCACAGCGTTGCAGCTCGATCGCGCCAAGCAGCTCGCTGCGCGCCAATTCGGTCCGCAGGCTACGGTGGACGCGGCGCAGGCCGCCTACGATCAGGCCAATGCGGGCATCGCAAGGACCGAAGCCATCATCTCGCAGAAGCTGGTGCGTGCGCCGTTCAATGGCGAGCTTGGTGTTCGCAAGGTCGAAGTTGGTCAATACCTGACTGCGGGTACGCAGATCGTGTCGCTGACCGATCTGTCGACGCTTTATGCCAACCTGACCGTCACCGAGAAGCAGAGCTCGCAGATCCAGGTTGGCCAGACCGTGCGGGTCGCGGTCGATGCCTATCCCGGCCGCACCTTCGAGGGAAAAATCACGACCATCGAGCCGCAGATATCGACCGATACCCGCAACATTCGCGTTCAAGCCACGATCAACAATCCCGAGAAGATCCTTAAGCCGGGCATGTTCGCGATCACCACCATCGTGCTGCCGGAGAAGCCGCCGGTCATCACTGTCCCCGAGACGGCGGTCGACTATACGCTCTACGGCGACTCGGTGTTCCTGGTCACTGAGAAGAAGGGCGACGACGGCAAGACAAGCCTTGTCGCGGAGCGCACCTTCGTGAAGACCGGCAACCGGGTCGAGGGCCGCGTCGAGATATTGAAGGGACTGAAGGCGGGCGACCAGGTCGTTGCCGTCGGACAGATCAAGCTTCAGCCGGGAATGGCGGTCTCGATCTCGAAGGATCCGCCGCCGCCGGTTCCGGCTCAGCCGCCACGTTACTGAGCGCAATCACATGAACTGGGGGGCCGGTCGGCCCTCCGCCACGCGTTACCGCGACAGGCAGACAACAAGAATAGGTTGGCGATGGCCTTCACTGACATTTTCATCAAGCGTCCGGTGCTGTCGGTCGTCGTCAGCCTGCTGATCCTTTTGATCGGCTTGCGCGCTGCGACCACGCTGCCGATCCGGCAATATCCGAATCTCTCGAACACCGTCGTGACCATCACCACGGTTTATCCGGGTGCGTCTGCGGATATGATCCAGGGGTTCATCACCACGCCGATCGAGCAGGCTGTCGCCTCTGCGGAAGGCGTCGACTACATCACCTCGTCGTCGGTGCTCGGCACCTCGACGATTCAGGTCTTCATCAAGCTCAACTTCAATCCGAACCAGGCGCTGACCGAGGTGCTCGCCAAGGTCAACTCGGTGAAGTACCTGATCCCGAAGGAATCCAACGACCCCGTCGTGACCAAGGCGACCGGCGACACGATCGCCGTGATGTATCTCGGCTTCTCCAGTGAAGAGCTGACGGGATCTGCCATCTCCGATTATCTGACCCGCGTCGTGCAGCCCGTGCTGTCGACGGTCGATGGCGTCGCATCCGCAGACATTCTTGGCGGCCAGACCTTTGCAATGCGGCTCTGGCTCGATCCGGTTCGGATGGCCGGCCGCGGCGTGTCGTCGAACGACGTTGCCGCCGCGATCGCTGCCAACAACTTCCAGGCTGCAGCCGGCCAGACGAAGGGCTATTTCATCGTCTCCAACGTCTCGGCCAACACCGACCTTCAGAGCATCGATCAGTTCAAGCAGATGATCGTCAAGGCGAAGGACGGCGGCTTCGTCCGCGTCGAGGACATCGCTACCGTGGAGCTGGCGGCGCAGAGCACCGATGCCAGCGTCGCATTCAACGGTGAGCATGCGATTTTCATCGGCATCAAGGCAACCCCGCAAGGCAACCCGCTGACGCTGGTGAAGGGCGTGCGCGCGCTGTTCCCCGAGCTCGAGCGCAATCTGCCGCCCTCGATGAAGATGAAGGTGGCCTACGACTCGACCAAGTTCATCCAGTCATCGATCGACGAGGTGCAGAAAACGCTTGCTGAAGCGGTGCTGATCGTCGTGGTAGTGATCTTCCTGTTCCTGGCCTCGATCCGGTCGGTGATCATCCCCGTCGTCACCATTCCGCTGTCGCTGATCGGTGTCTGTATCCTGATGCTCGCCGCCGGCTTCAGCTTCAACCTGCTGACACTGCTCGCGATGGTGCTGGCGATCGGGCTCGTCGTCGACGACGCCATCGTCGTGGTGGAGAACATTCACCGCCATCTTGAGGAGGGGATGCCGCCCGTGCAGGCCTCGCTCAAGGGCGCGCGCGAGATCGTCGGCCCGGTCGTCTCCATGACGATCACGCTTGCTGCGGTGTATGCGCCGATCGGATTCCTCGGCGGCGTGACCGGCGCGCTGTTCCGCGAATTCGCCTTTACGCTCGCGGGCGCGGTGATCGTGTCGGGCGTGATCGCGCTGACGCTGTCGCCGATGATGTGCTCCGTATTCCTCAAGAGCGCCGAGGAAGGGCGCTTCGCCAGGCTGGTCAATCATGTGTTCGGTGGAATGACGCGCGGGTACGGCCGTCTGCTCGATCGCTCGCTCGACTATCGGCCGATCACCGGCCTGTTCGCGGTGACCATCCTCGGTCTCGTGGGCTTCCTCTATATGCACACCTCAAAGGAGCTCGCCCCCCAGGAAGACCAAGGCATCGTGTTCGCGATCACCAAGGCGCCGAAATACGCCAACATCGACTACATCGATTTCTACGGCGACAAGATCGACAAGGACTTCGCGAAGTTTCCCGAGACCGACCTGCGCTTCGTCCTGAACGGCATCACCGGTCCGCAGGGCGGGTTCGCCGGCATGCTGCTCAAGCCCTGGGATGAGCGCAAGCGCACGGCGCAGCAGTTGCAGCCGCTGGTCCAGGCGGAGCTTTCGAAGATCGAGGGTGTCAACGCTTTCGCGTTCAGTCTGCCGCCGTTGCCCGGCGGCCCCGGCGGTCTGCCGGTTCAGATGGTCATCAACTCGACGGCCGGGTTCCAGGCGGTGTACGAGCAGATGACGAAGCTGAAGGACGCCGCCCGCAAGAGCGGCCTGTTCATCGTCACCGACAGCGATCTCGAGTTCAACCAGCCTGTGGTCCGCGTGAAGGTCGATCGTTCCAAGGCGAGCGATCTCGGTATCACGATGCAGTCGATCGGCGGCGCGCTGGCGACGCTGCTCGGCGGCAACTATGTCAACCGCTTCAACCTGGAAGGGCGCTCCTACCAGGTGATCCCGCAGGTGCCGCGTGCCAATCGGCTGTCGCCGGAGTCGCTGGATAATTACTACGTGCCGAGCACGACGGGGCAGCTGGTGCGGCTGTCGACCCTGGTCTCGGTGGAGACCGGGACCGATCCGAACGCGCTGACCCACTTCAATCAGCTGAACTCCGCGACGTTCTCAGCGGTGCCCATGCCCGGCGTTTCGATGGGGCAGGCCGTGGAGTTCCTGCAGGACGAGGCCAAGAATCTGCCGTCCGGCTTCAGCTACGACTTCCTGTCGGACTCGCGGCAATACGTCCATGAAGGCAATCAGCTCCTGATCACCTTCATGTTCGCGATCATCATCATCTTCCTGGTACTGGCGGCGCAGTTCGAGAGTCTGCGTGACCCGCTGGTGATCATGATCTCGGTGCCGATGGCGATCGTCGGCGCGCTGATCCCGCTGTTCTTCGGCGTCGCCACCATGAACATCTACACCCAGGTCGGGCTGCTGACGCTGGTCGGCCTCATTACCAAGCATGGCATCCTGATGGTGGAGTTCGCCAACGAGTTGCAGATCAATGAGCGGCTCGACCGCCGCTCGGCGATCGAGATGGCCGCCCGTATCCGGCTCCGTCCGATCCTGATGACGACCGCCGCGATGGTTGCCGGCCTGCTGCCGCTGCTTACGGCCTCGGGCGCCGGCGCTGCCAGCCGGTTCTCGATCGGACTCGTCGTCGTCGCCGGCATGACCATCGGCACGCTGTTCACCCTGTTCGTGCTGCCGGCGGTTTATGTGGTGCTCGCCACCGACCACCGGGCTGCGGCCGATTCCGAGCGGAGCAAGCAGATTGCCGATTACGATCTTGGTCGGAACGCCCTGAAAGCCGGCTGATCTATCGGCGGCGCGTCGGCCGCCGCCGGTCTGATGGGGATGGTCGGTCTGCCCTCCCGCACCGCGGCAGGAGACAAATACCGCTGAACTTGCTAGCCTTGTTGGGATGAGCAGTTCCACCCATCCCGGCACTCCAGAGGCGTGGGCGCTCGGCGCCGATGACGAGTGCGGGCGAACCGCATGACTGCAAACATTCTTTTCGTCGATGACGAGGCCGACCTCGAGCCGCTGGTGCTGCAGAAATTCCGCCGCCAGATCCGCGACGGCGCGGTGAATTTCGTGTTTGCGCGCGACGGCCTGGAAGCGCTGCAAAAGCTCGAGGCCAATCCGGACCTCGACATGGTGGTGTCGGACATCAACATGCCCAGGATGGACGGGCTGTCACTGCTCGCCAAACTGGAGGAAGCCGACGACAAGAAGTCCACCATCATCGTTTCCGCCTATGGCGACATGAGCAACATCCGCACCGCCATGAACCGCGGCGCATTCGACTTCCTGACCAAGCCGATCGATTTCGCCGACCTGGAAGCCACCATCGACAAGACCATCCGCCATGTCGAGACGCTGCGCGAGGCGCGCCGTCGCCAGGCCGAGGCCGAGCGCGCGCACGCCTCGTTGTCGCGCTACTTCTCGCCGCAGCTGGCTAGCCGGCTTGCCAGCGGCGATGGCGGCGGCATGGAAGTGCACTGGCGCGAGATCGCGGCGATTTTCACCGACGTTACGGGCTTCACCTCGCTGGTGGAGACGGCCGAGCCGGAGGTCCTGAGCGGGCTGCTCAACGAATACGTGGGCGGCATGACGGAAATCGTATTCAATCACGAGGGCACGGTGGCCAAGGTGATGGGTGACGGCATCCAGATCCTGTTCAATGCGCCGGGCGACCAGCCCGATTTCGCAACGCGCGCGGTCGCCTGCGCGCACGATCTCGACGCCTGGGCCATGCAGTTCCGTGACCGTTGGCAAGGCAAGGGCGTCAAGTTCGGCACCACCCGCATCGGCGTGCATGCCGGCCCCGTGCTGGTCGGCAATTTCGGTGGCAACCGATTCTTCGACTACACGGCCTATGGCGACACCATCAACACGGCCTCGCGCCTGGAAGCCGCCAACAAGTTCCTGGGAACGCGCATCTGTGTCAGCGCGGCCGTGGCCGAAACCGCCGAAGGTTTCAGGGGCCGGCCGGTCGGCGACCTCGTGCTGCGGGGCCGCAGCGAGCCGTTGCGGGCCTATGAGCCGCTGCTGCCTGCGGTCTCCGCAGGACAGGCGACGGGGCAATATTGCGAGGCCTTCGCCAAGCTCGAGGCGGGCGATGCCAGCGCCATGCCTGCCTTTGCGGCGCTGGTCGGCGCGCATGCCGAGGACGCGCTTGCCGGTTTCCATCTCAAACGCCTGCTCAATGGCGCCAAGGGCGTGCGCATGCAGCTGGAATAAGAACAAGCTTAAAAGGGGGGCACCATGACGAATGACTTTGCGGCCGGCAATTACCGGTTCGTTCCGGCCGTCTTCCAGTATTCCGCGGGCACAGCCGCGCTTCCCGGCTACGAGGTCGAGCGGGTTCGTTTCGACAAGATGCCGAAGCTTGCCGACGGCTTTGCGAAGATCGCCGAGTACATCAAGGCCGCCGGCCGGCCGCTGACGTCGTTCTGCGCTTGCGAGCTGCGTTCGCCGGCCGCCTTCACGGATCAGGGCTTTTTCGAGTTCAACCAGCATTATGTGAAGACGCTTGCCGAATGGGGCATCTATGACGGCAAGACCAATCCGGTGGCGCGCAGCAATGTCTGCCCGGAGATCGACCCGCCGGCGGAGCCGTCGTTCTATGCGTTTTGCTTCGTGCGGCCCAGCACCAGCACGACGCCGACTTTTGCCATCTCCGGGAGTGGAGAGGCGAAAGAAGGCGCAGGCCCTTATTCCGAGCGCACCGTGCGCTATCGCGACCTCAGCCCCGACGGCATCAGGGACAAGGTTCGCCATGTCGTCGGCGCCATGGAGAGCCGCATGGGCGCCTTCGGCTTTGGCTGGAAGGACGCGACCGCAGCGCAAGTCTATTCGATCCGCGACTACCATCACGCCGTCGCCGATGAACTGGTGAAACGCGGCGCCGCGCGGTCGGGGCTGACCTGGCACTTTGCCCGGCCGCCGGTGATCGATCTCGAATACGAGATGGATTGCCGCCGTGTCATGCGGGAGATCGTGATCTAGTCTAGGCCCGCTCGCGCGGATCGAGTGCGTCGCGCAGGCCGTCGCCGACGAGGTTGAAGGAGAGCACCACCAGGAAGATCGCCAGCCCCGGCCAGATCGCCATCCACGGTGCGCTGGTCAGAAAGCGTTGCGCTGAATTGAGCATGCTGCCCCAGGACGGCGCCGGCGGCTGCTGGCCGAGGCCGAGGAAGGAGAGCGCCGCCTCCGCAATGATGGCGGCGGCAATCGACAGCGTCGCCTGCACCAGGAGCGCCGGCAGGATGTTGGGCAGGATATGGAACAGCGCGATGCGCCAGGGCGGATTACCCATAGCGCGCGCGGCCTCGACATAGTCCTCGACCTTGACGCTCATCACCTGGCCGCGGGTGAGGCGGATGAAGATCGGCGTGGCCGAGACGCCGATCGCGATCATGGCATTGCCGAGGCTCGGGCCGAGGAAGGCAGCGAGCGCGATGGCAAGGATAAGGAAGGGGCAGGCCAGCATGGCGTCTGTGATGCGGCTGATCAGCGCATCGACGAAGCCGCCGCGATAGCCGGCGAGCAGCCCGAAGGGCACGCCGATCGCGAGCGCGATGCCGACCGAGATCGCGCCCGCCATCAGCGAGGCCCGCGCGCCGTAGATGACGCGGGCGAGGATGTCGCGGCCAAGATCGTCGGTCCCGAACCAGTGCTGCGCCGATGGCGCCTTGCGCACCAGCGACCAGCTCGTGGCGATGGGGTCATAAGGTGAGATCAGCGGCGCGAATACCGCGATCACGGCGAAGGCCGCAATCACGGCAAGCCCCACCACCGCGCCCTTCCGCCTGAACAGCCGCCGCAGCGCGCGCCGCGCCGGGCTTTCCAGTTCGTCGGACGTAACGGGGAGGGCGACGACGGCGTCGGTCATGTCGTCATCCCCTCAGCCGCGGGTTGACGAGGACATAGGCGATGTCGGCGATCAGGTTGAGCGTGATGTAGATCGTTGCCGTGGTCAGGACCACGCCCTGCACAACGGCGTAGTCGCGATTGAACACGGCATCGACGATGAGTTTGCCGAAGCCGGGAATCGAGAAAATCTGCTCGGTCAGCACGGCGCCCGAAAGCAGCGTGCCGAGTTCGAGTGCGCCGAGCGTGATCACCGGCGTCAGCGCGTTGCGCATCGCGTGCTTGAGGATCACTGAGCGCTCGAACAGGCCCTTGGCGCGTGCGGTGCGCACATAGTCGCTCTCCAGCACCTGCAGCATGGCGCTGCGCGTATGCCGCATCAGGATCGCGGCAATCGCATTGCCGAGCACGAAAGCCGGCATGATGGTGGAAGCGATGCTGGCACGCCAGTTCTCGGTGATGGGCACATAGCCCGAGGCGGGGAGCCAGCCGAGTTTGATCGAGAACAGGAAGATCAGCATGATGCCGAGCCAGAAGTTCGGCGTGGAGATGCCCCACAGCGCGAATATGTTGGCGCCGTAGTCGAGGGCGGTGCCTTTCTTGACCGCCGAGACGATGCCGGCAGGAATGCCGATCAGGAACGCGATCACGATCGCCATCGAGGCAAGCTGGATGGTCACGGGCAGTTTCTGCGCGATCAGCTCGCGTACCGGCACCTTGTTGCGCAGGGATTCGCCGAAGTCGCCGGAGAGCACGCCCTTGACCCAGTAGATGTATTGGATCGGCACCGGCTGATCGAGCCGGTATTGCTGGCGGATTTGCGCGATGACAGCCGGGTCGCGTTCCTCGCCGGCCATCACGAGCGCGGGATCGCC
>JAEZEU010000329.1 GCA_023432885.1 Pseudomonadota bacterium
GAGCAGGAGCCGCAGGTCGGGCAGGCCGAGCGCTCGACCACCTCGACTTCAGCATCGCTGACGGAACTGTCCGCCGCCGCCACCATGGCGTCGATCAGGTCGACCGCGCGCTTCTTGCCCTTCAGCACGATCTTGCCCGACTCCATCGGGCCGCCGGAGACGAACACGGTCGGGATGTTGATGCGCAGCGATGCCATCAACATGCCGGGCGTGATCTTGTCGCAGTTGGAGATGCAGACCATGGCGTCGGCGCAATGCGCGTTGACCATGTATTCGACGCTGTCGGCGATCAATTCGCGCGACGGCAGGCTGTAGAGCATGCCGTCATGGCCCATCGCGATGCCGTCATCGACCGCGATGGTGTTGAACTCCTTGGCCACGCCACCGGCCTTCTCGATCTCGCGCGCCACCAGCTGTCCCAGGTTTTGCAGGTGCACGTGGCCCGGTACGAACTGGGTGAAGGAGTTCACGACAGCGATGATCGGCTTGCCAAAATCCTCGTTCTTCATGCCGGTCGCGCGCCAGAGGCCGCGGGCGCCCGCCATGTTGCGGCCGTGTGTGGTGGTGCGGGAACGATAGGGCGGCATCGTAAATCCTTGGGCTGTTTCGGGATTTCTTGCCTTCCTTATGCCCGCAGCGGGCCGGGGACTCAAGCGGACAGGCGCATGGCAGCACCGCGCTACCGGCCAGAAGCCGAATCTGCGCTGTCCCTCCTGCCCGGAACGATCCCTTATTTGATCTCGATCCCGGCCTCCTTGGCGACCTGCTTCCAGGCCGCGATATCTCGCGCATTGATGTCGCGCTGCCGGTCGCCGGGGACGAAATCGGCTGATACGCCGAGGGTGAGCAGGCGCCCCTTTACCTCGGCATCGCCGAGCGCCGCCTTCAGGGCGTCGGACAGCTTTTGCGCGACGGGTGCGGGCAGGCCGGCCGGGGCATACATCACCCAGGACAGGCTGCGTTCGAACGGCACGCCTTGTTCGCTGTAGCTTGCCACGTCGGGCAGGCTCGGCGAACGGTCGCCGCAGACCGCAAGTGCCTTCAGCTTGCCATCCTTCACCAACGGCGTGGCGGTCACCATGTCCAGCGTCGCCAGCGAGATGTGGCCGCCGAGCAGATCGTTGGCCAGCTTGGCGGTTCCGCTGAATGGCACATGTTCGAGCCGGATGCCGGCCTGTTGCGACAGGATCTCAGCGCAGAAATGTCCGGTCGAGCCAACGCCCCAGCTGCCGTACTGGACCGGCTCGCCCTTCTTCGCCATCGCAATCAAGGACTTGATGTTATCAGCGGCAAAATCCCTGGTCGCGACCAGCACGATCGAAGAGTTGCCGATGCGGCCGATGGTAGTGAAATCCTTGACCGGATCGTAGGGAAGGCTTGCGTAGGACGCTGGCGCCAGCACATGGGTCGTCATGCCGCCGATGCTGATGGTGTAGCCGTCGGGCGGAGACGCTGCGACTAGCTGCGTGCCGATGGTGCCCGCGGCGCCTGTGCGGTTCTCAATGAAGACGGTTTGCCCGAGCCGCTTGCCCATGTTGTCCGCGAGCAGGCGTCCGAGCACGTCGCCGCCGCCACCGGCCGAATAGGGCAGCAGCATCCGGATCTTGCGTGAAGGGTAGTCGGCTGAGTCCTGGCTGCGTGCGGGCAGCGTCGCTGCCAGCAATGCCAGCGCCGAAATGATGATCGTCCTGCGCCTCATCGTCTCCCCCTGCTGCGCTCTGTTGTCCTTCAATCTTCGAAACGAAACCGGAATGCGCCGCCATGTGAGACCACACGACCGGCTGTCGGCGCCGGGAAATGCCCTGTCAGCAGCACGCTCGGCGTGTCGGCGAGTTCGCACAGCAGCGCCATTCGTGTGGCGATGGCTGCGGCCGGATCGAAATCCGCAGCATTCGAAAGCCAGGGCGCGGCGCACTGGATCGGATGATGGATGATGTCTCCGGACATCACGGCATGGTCGGAGCCGCCATTGAGATGGATCTGCATATTGCCGATGGTGTGGCCCGGCGCGGGCGCAAAACGCACCGACGCGCGGGGATCATCGAACAACTGATGGTCGCTCGCCACGAAGTCCGCCTGACCGGCGGCGACGACGGGCAGCACCGAATCCTCGAAAGAGCCGTGATTTACGGGGTGTTTCGGCGCGGCGCGGTGCAACTCTTCCCAATGTGCATATTCGGTGCTGCCCATCAGATAGCGCGCGTTAGAGAAGGTCGGCACCCAGCGCCCGCCAATGAGCTGCGTATTCCAGCCGACATGATCGACATGCAGATGCGTGCACATCACGTAGTCGATCTGCTCGGGCGCAACGCCGAGCGCACGCAGGTTTTCGAGGTAGGGCGTGTTGAGCTGGTCCCAAACCGGCACGCGCGGCCGCGGCTTGTGATTGCCGCAGCAGGTGTCGACCAGCGCCGTCCAGCGCGGCGTGCGGATCAGGTAGGAATGGTGGCTGAGGATGAAGCGCCCGCTCGCCGGCTCGATGTAGCGATGATCAAGCCAGCCACGGTTGGCATCGATCACCTCGTCGTTCACATTGGCAAACAGCCACTGCTTGTCGAAGGCGAGCGCCGCGATCTCGACCAGTCGGTCGATCCGCATGTCGCCGATGATGACCTGCCGCATGGCGCCGTCTCAGTTGCGCAGCAAATCCCCAAACGGCACCCACCTCGTGCCGTCGAAGCGGATCAGTTGCAGGCTGGTCATCGGCGTGAAACGCTCCGGTGAATTGTTCACGGCGGTGCCGTTGATCAGCATCGGCAGGCGAACGTCCTTCATGCTGGTTGCCTGCTTCATCACATTGGCGCGCGTGAGATCGTTGCCGGCGGCCTTGAGCACGCTCACCAGGGTTTGCGCGATGGTGTAGCCATAGACGTTCAGAAAGTCGCTCTTGTTGGCGTCAGGCAGATATTTGTTCATGAAGGCCAGCCATTCCTTGTAGCCGGGATCGTCCTTCAGGGCAGGATCGGTGGCATCCTTCAGGTATTGGCTCGAGACGACGCCGATCGAATTGTCGCGGCCCGCCGGCTCCAGCACGCCGGAGATCGACGCCGATACGTTCGAAATGATCACCAGCGGCTTCCAGCCGATCTCGGCGATCTTGCGGATGGTTTGCGCCGCGAATTTCGGCGTGGCCGCGACCAGCACTACGTCGGCGCCGCTGTTCTTGAGCAGCAGCACCTGGGTGTCGATGGTGGGCTGCGTGGTCTCATACGGCGCCTTCGCGACGATGCGCTCGCTGCCGCCGAGGCCCTCTTCAAGCGCCTTCAGGTAATCCTTGCCGAGGTCGTCGTTCTGGTAGATCGTCGCGACCTTCGCGTTTGGATGGCTCGCCTTGATGAACTTGGCGTAGGCGATTGCTTCGTCGCGATAGGTCGGTTGCCAGCCGACCGTCCAGGGGAAATTCTTCGGATCGTCCCACTTCGCCGCGCCCGAGCCGAGGAAAAGCTGGGGCACCTTGCGGTCGTTGAGATATTTGTGCACGGCGTTGTTGGTCGGCGTGCCGACGCCGCCGAAGATCAGCAGCACCTCGTCGCTCTCCACCAGCCGCCGCGTCTGCTCCACCGTCTTGGGCGGGCTGTAGGCGTCGTCAGCGATGATCATCTCGATGCGGCGGCCGTTGACGCCGCCCTCGTCATTGACCTTGCGGAAATAGGCTTCTGCCGATTTCGCGATCTGCGCGAAGGCGGAGACGGGGCCGCTTAACGGCGCGGTGGTGCCGATCTTGATTGTCTTGTCGTCGGCGCCGGTGTCGTATTTGGCAGTTTGTGCCAGTGCCGGCACGGTAGCGATCAGCGGCAGCAGCAGGCCAAATGCGTGCAGGCGCGCGCGGGTGACGCGAGACATTTTCAATATTCCTCCCTCGGGTCTTCTGGCGGGTTCCGGAGCTGGATGGCGTTGGTCGGCCCCAACCCTGAAGGCCCTTGCCGAGCCCTTCTTTTGACGAACTAACGATCGATCGTTCGTAAGTTGACTAACGAACGAACGTTCGCTAGTCAAGCCTGATGGCTCTTCCGACTTCCAGCGCGGCCGAAACGACGGGAATCTCGACCCGCGAGCGTATCCTTGCCGCCGCGCTCGAACTTTTCGCCCAGCACGGCTTTGGCGGGGCGTCGATGCGCGAGCTGGCGCGTCGCGTCGGCATCCGCGAAAGCAGCCTCTACAATCATTTTCCGGGCAAGGCCGCGATACTCGAAGCCATCATGCGCGAGCACGGACCGGCGAGCTCGGCGAGCCGGCTGGCGGAGCCGCGCTACCGCGCGCTCGTCAAGCAGCCGGCAGCATTCTGCCGGCAATATGCGCTCGACCTCGTCCACCAGTGGTCAGATCCGTCGGAGCATCAGTTCCAGAAGGTGATTACCGCCGAGCGCAACCGCGTTCCCGGGCTGCGTGCCCAGTTCGCCGACCAGCTCTATGCGCGCGAGCAGCGCCTGATGGTCGATTATTTCCGCGGCTTTGCGCTTGCCGGAGTGATCTCGACGCCGGATCCTCGCGAGACGGCGAGGCTGTTCATGGCGGGCCTGATCTACATCCGCCTCGAGCACTACGTGATGGGAGCCCAGCCGTCGCCCCGGGAGAACGTGATCGAGGCGATCGACCGGTATCTCGCCTTTTTCCTGTCGCTGATTTCCGCGGAAGGCAACGGCGCGCCGCCCAACAAGAAGCAACGAAAAACGGGAGGAACACGTGGCAAGGCTGCCCCTGATTGATCCGCTGAGCACTTCGGGCGAGATCCGCGCCTCCTTTGACCGGATGGCGGTGAAGCTCAACATCTTCCGCATGATGGCCCATGCGGAAGCCAACATGATCCCGGCGATGCGGCTGGGCAATTCGATCCTGCACAAGCAGAAGCTGAGCCACGTCAACCGCGAGCTGTTGATCCTGCAAGTCGCCCGCATCGAAGGCGGCGACTATGAATGGCGGCAGCATGTGCCGATCGCGCTCGGCCTCGGCGTGACGCAGGCCCAGATCGATGCGCTGGAGCGCGGCGACTATGGCGATGCCGCCTTCAACGAGGCCGAGCGCGCGCTGCTCGCCTTCGGCCGCGAGGTGATCGAGAACGTCCGCGTTCCCGATGCCGTGTTTGCCGCCGCACGCAAGCATTTCAGCGAGCAGGAGACGGTTGAGGCGATCGTCGCGATCGGCTTCTACATGATGATGGCGCGCCTGACGGAGGCGACCGAAACCGATCTCGATCCGGCCGCCGGCATGAGCGTGTTCGACGGCGGCAAGAAGCGGAGCGCGTGAGATGACGGAGCCGGCCGATGCCAGGCCCGAGCGCTACGTCCGGCCGCTCTCGGCGGAATCGGAAGGGCGTGCGCCGGGGCGGGGACGGCTGAAGGGACGCCGTATCCTGATCGTCGGCGGCGGGCAGCGCATCTTTGACGCTGCAAGCGATCCGATCGGCAACGGCCGCGCCATGAGCATCCTGTGCGCGCGGGAAGGCGCACATGTCGCGGTGGCCGACGTCAACCGCGCGTCCGCAGACCATACGGTCAGCCGCATTACGGAAGAGGGCGGCCGCGCGTTCTCGATTGAGGCCGATGTCACGGCGGAGCAGGACGTCGCGCGCATGATCGAGGAGGCACACCGAACGATGGGAGGCCTCGACGGCATGGTGCTCAATGTAGGCACCTTCGGAAAGGTCGGCCTCGACGGTGTCAGCGCGGAAGAATGGAACCGGATCTACGACGTCAATGTGCGCGGCCCGATGTTCTGTTGCCGGCAAGCGCTCGACAAGTTCGAGAATGGCGGATCGATCGTTTTCATCTCCTCGATCGCGGCGCTGAAGGCGGGCTCGCAGATGGCGGTCTACGATTCCTCGAAGGCGGCGCTCGGCGGGCTGATGCGAAACATCGCTCACCACGGGGCGCGCCGCGGCATCCGCGCCAACCTCGTCTATCCCGGCCTCGTCGACACGCCCAACGGCCGCGCTGCCGGTGCGGGCCGCCCCTCGCGCGGCAAGGCGGGGACGCCGTTCGGCCGGCAGGCGACTGCCTGGGAGATTGCCTATGCGGTGCTGTTCTTCCTTTCGGATGAAAGCGTCTACATCACGGCGCAGACGCTGGCGGTCGATTCCGGGCTGAGCGGGTTTTGAGAGAGACAGGGATATGAGCGTGTTGTTCGGCAAGGTCTGCCAGAACGGCTACGTCGTGCGTGACATTGCGGCGGCGATGAAGTTCTGGACCGAGGTGCTGCGCGTTGGTCCGTTCTTCTACATCTCCTCCGTGAAAGTCGACTGGTTCCGATATCGCGGCGCGGACTCGCCGGTGGAGATGAGCATTGCGCTGGCCAATTCAGGTGACCTCCAGATCGAACTGATCCAGCAGCGCAACGATGCGCCCTCGATGTATCTCGATTTCCTGCGCGAGCAGGGCGAAGGGCTGCAGCACATGTCCTTCTGGAGCGCGGACTACCAGGCGCTCTATGACCGCGCGATCGCCGCCGGATTCAAGGTGGGCCATGAAGGCCAGATCGGCGGACCAAAGGGACGCTTTGCGTATTTCGAGACGCCCGGCCATGCCGGCACGGTGATCGAGATTTCCGACATCTCTGGCTCCAAGGGCCGCTTCTTCGAGAAGGTGAAGGCTGCCGCCGCCGATTGGGACGGCACTGACCCGGTGCGGACGATCGGCTGACGCCGAGCGTTCATCAGAGCCTGCCTTTGGAGGAGCGCTTTCCTGTATTTCGAGGGACCATAGCCTGTTGATCCGTATCAAACAGGCACGCGCGTTCGACCTTATGATTGTTCAGGTGCCACAGGAACCAGGGCCTTCCCGATGCTTGTCCCTCAGGGGAGAGGGGGCTCGTTACTCGGAGCCTTCGGTAATGAACAAGCTGAAAATCCCACATGATGCATTCGTTTTCGTCGGCGACGGCCGCAAAGCCATCTTCCTGCGCAACGAGGGCGATGAAAAATTCCCGAACCTGAAGACGGAGCGGGTGTTCGAAGAGGACAATCCGCCGACTCGGGAGCAGGGCACCGACAGGCCGG
>JAEZEU010000330.1 GCA_023432885.1 Pseudomonadota bacterium
GGGCAACAACTCGTCGTTCCTGCTCGGCGGTCATGACACCGTCACCGGCGTGAACAACATCCAGTACACCGCCCAGTTCGGCAACGGCGTGTCGGCCACCATCGGTTTGGATGACCCGACCGTGTTCGACCGCACCTCGATCTACAATCTGTCGATCGGCCTGCCCACGACCGGTACCGGCACGATCGCCAGCGCTTATGGCGGCGTGCGTGCTCCGGACATCGTCGGCAACATCCGGGTCGATCAGGCTTGGGGTCTGTTCCAGATCTCGGGTTCGGCGCATCTCGTGAATGCGTCGTACAACATCCTGGCAGCCGGCACGGCTGCTCCGACCAATCTTTCGGAACTCAGCGGCCACCCCGACGACAAATGGGGCGGTTCGGTGATGGCTGCGTTGCAGATCAAGAACATCCCGACGGGTCCTGGCGACGACATCAAGGTCGACGCGACCTATGCCGTGGGTAAGACCAAGGACGTGATCTCGACATCGGCCGCTTCGCCGAGCTTCCTGATCTACGGTCCGCAGGGCGGTGGTGGAGCCGCATTCGGGGCCTACCAGAGCTTTGGCTTTGGCGCGACCACGGATGCGCTCTATGATCCGCGATTCGGTGATGGATCGCTGCACCTCACCAAAGCCTGGGGTGTCCGTGGTGCGTACAACCACAACTGGGATCCCTACTGGTCGACCAGCTTGTTCGGCAGCTACTCCGCTGTCCGCTATGACGATACCGCAAAGGCGTTGTACTGCACTGAGTTCGTTCGAGTCACCGCGCCTGTGGTCGGCTCAGGCTTTAGCTGTAATCCTGACTTCAACGTCTCGCAGCTTGGCATGGTCACCCGTTGGACCCCGGTCAAGAACCTGACGTTCTCGGCGGAAGTCATGTGGTTCCACCTCGACCAGAAGTTCACGGGGTCGACGCTGGTGCCTGGCCCGGCACCGAAGCCGCTCGCTGTGTATAGCTTCTCCGACCAGGACGTTTTCAGCCTCAACGTTCGCGTTCAGCGCAACTTCTGATCCGAGACACTGGTTTGCAATATAGGAAACCCCGGCGGGAAACTGCCGGGGTTTCTCTTGTGACCTGAGCTCTCGGGTCGCAACTGCGGTGGCGTCGACCATTTCACCGGAGATGGGGACGCAAAATGCCGGATTCGTCAGTATTGTTCCGGCCAAACATCCGTAATCTGCTGTCATTGGAAACAGGGCACGGTCTCCATGGACGACGCTGCCAGGAAAAATCAGGACGTCGTTCGACGATTCACTTGGGAGATCGCCTCAATCAGCGTGCACCTGGAAGAACTGCGCCAGTTCTGGGCGAGGACGCTCGGCGTCAGCGGCCCGCAGTGGATGATCATCATGGCGCTGGCAGATCTCGACAAGGGCGAAGGCGTGCCCGTCAATGCGGTGTCGAAATTGCTGCACGTCGACTCCTCGTTCGTCACGACGCAGTCCAAGCTTCTGGAGAAGAAGGGCTTCGTTCGCCGCAAGGCTTCGACGGCGGACGCCAGGATCGTCAACATGTCGCTGACCGACAGGACCTACAAGCATCTGGCGAGCCTCGCTTCGCAGCAGGAAGCGCTCAACGAATTCATCTTCTCGGAGTTCAGCGCCAGCGAGGTCAATGAGCTCACCGTGAAGCTGGCTGCGCTCAAGAAGCGGCTCGAGAAAGCCTGCATGAAGGCCGCCGTCGATTTCTGATCTGACGGGCTCAGATCAGACTTGCCGCGGCCGGACCTCCTGCAGCCTGGATGCAATCCAGTCGAAGATGAATTCGTTGGCCAGGGTAGGATTGTCGAGATGCCCCTGCGCCGCCGCGGTTTCGCACTCCCGAAATATCTTGAGGGTCAGGTCCTGATCCTCGGCGCGTATCTGATTGGTCAGCTCGCCGACGCGATTGCTCTCGAGCCAGCCCTTCTCGCCGACGGTGACCAGCACGGGGCACCGGATGGTTCGCAGCAACCGGTTGGTGTCCCAGTTGCGCTCGATATCCCCGCCATCAGCGAGTACGCGCTTGCGAATGAACGCTTGTTCGTGCGCATCCCAAATTCCACCGTCGCAGACCGCCGCAGCGAAGCGCTGATCGAAAGCAATCCCCCGGGCGACGAAGGAAGAACTCCAATTGTCGCCAAGAATCGCGATGCGGTCGGTATCGACGTCGTCGCGATCCACGAGATAGTCCACGATGCGTTCGATCGCCGATTCGAGCTTGTGGCGCCGCACGATCTCCTCGATCCGGGCGCCAGTCCCTTCACCCAGCAGATCGACCGCCAGCAGGGCAATGCCGCGCTCACAGGCGTGCCGGGTGAGCTTGGACAGAAACTCTTCTTTGCGGTGACCGGGCTCGCCGATACAGATGACGGTGGGGGCGCGCCCCTTTGTGGCCCGCGGAGGCAGGAAATATCCCTGTAACGGAAACTCGTCGAGCCAGGGGATCGACACGACCTCGCCGGCGGGCTGGCGATGGTGCAGGTAATTGACTGCGCAGGTGCGCATCGCCGCGACGGCAGCGTGCCGAAGCTCCTCCGACAGATCGATGGGGCAGGCGGCCGCCTGGTAGTAGTTCATGGCCCGAAGCCAATTGTGCCTGGCTGTCGCCACATGCCCCTTCGAAAGGGCCGCTGCGGCACGGGCACTGTTCGCCTCGGCGATCGCATTCCATTCGCGATACCAGGATTCGTCATCGGACGGATCAACCCGGCTTGCAGCAAGCCAGCATTCGGAGACCGTCGATCCGCCTTCCTGGGCGCCGGCCAGCAGTCTCATGAATTCGACTGACAGATCTTCCCGGTCGGGCCAGCAGACCCAGCCATCGGGACTGACTTCAACGTTCATGACGCGCCCCGCCGGCGCTCATGCCATCGTGTAGGCCAGGGGATTGTCCGACGACAGCCGGCAAATGAATGAAATATGACTGCAGCGCCAATCAAGTCGAACATTCCAGCGAGCGCTTCGACAAGGTTCTGTTGCGCGCTCTGTTGCCTTGAAACTAGTTGCTCCGTGTGACTTTCTTAGAAGTGAGTGTTTGCTCGGCGCAAGCCAAAATCACCGCGGTTCCGCGCGCCTGGACTCGCCTCATTTTCCACCTCAGCGGTTGTAGTCTGTCGTGTCGGCTGACGTGCCGGCTTGGACGATGACGGCGCTGAATCGCGAGG